>JAIOPP010000111.1 GCA_021413845.1 Planctomycetia bacterium
GCAGATCTCGGTATTTTCTTCTCGTGAGATCGGTAAGCACGATCAGCGAGAGACAGCTGATGACAAGCGCTGAAAAAAACAGCACAGGCGCAACCGTCAGGCTCATAAGAAGAAAACCGAAAGGCAAGTCATAGTTGTCATACACGGCAAGCATGAGGAATGTGCCCCAACACAATGCGCCGACGCTTCCGACCACTGCCGTTAACGCACCGGAAAACTGCGCCGAATACTTTCCGGCGGCAAACGCCTGCACCCGACGACAAACGAAATCAACCGCGTAATGGTTAACAATGCCCAAGAGCACAAAATTGACGACCGATAACCAGGGACGCAAGTGCTCATTCGTCATGCCGGCCAGCCACACCGAGACGCCGGCGACCGCGAGCAGCGCGGTGCGCAAACCGAACTGCAGCGGCTTCGCTTCATACTGTTGCTTCGCCTCATGTTGCTCCATCGTCAGGCGCGTCCCTTGCGTCGGGTGTAGCGCTGGTGCAGTGCGGCGGCGCGGTGGGTGCATAACGCGCTGAGCGTGCTGGCGGCGACGACCGTCCAGCGGAACTCGCCCGTCGCCAAGAGGGGCGTGAACGCCAGCAAGCCGGCCACAGCGCCGATCGCGGCCGCTTCGTGCCGGAAGCTGAGCTTCAACACCTTCCGCGTCAGGGCATAGACCGGCCAATAGCACACGATGCCGGCGATCAGGGCCCAGGCCGCGCCGAGCGTGGCGGCGACGGTGAAGCCGACCGTGAGGCGTAACACCTCTTCGACGCCGACCGAGTCGCCCGAGAAGGCGACGGCGAGCACGCCGTAGATCGCACCGGCCGCCGCGACCCCGTGCATGAGCGAGATCATCTCGGCGTGCGGACGCTCGATATATTGCCGCAAGCTAAACCGCGCGGCGAACAGAATGCCCATGAGCAAGAGGACCGCGATGCCGAGATCGAAGTACAAATGCGGCCGCTCGGGAAGCCAGAGCGACACCGCCCCGACGGCCGCCGCGCCGGCCAGCAGTTTCGCGCAGAGCCTGATCCGCTTCCACGGCAGCGGGCGAGCGGTCATAAAAGGGGTGGGCGAATCGAACGTTTTCGGTTCCGGCATGTCTTGCATCATAAGAAGCGGCTCCTGTCGTTGCCGCTCTATCTATTTTATCGGCCTTCCCGCATGATTCGCAGCAGAGAACCGCCGACGCTAGAAGACTCGCCGGCACAATACGTTACACGATTCCGAACGGGGGAGTTGACGGGGAGGAGAAAGTTAAAAGGCAAAAGGCAGAATGCAGAACGAAAAAGCCCAGCCCCTTAATCCCCCTCCGAACATTTTGCATTTTGCATTCTGACTTCTAACTTTCTCCCTCCCATGCCCCACGAGCTCACGCCCCGCCCCGCTGCCCGTCTTCGTTCCTGGTGGAACGGCGAGGCGGGCCTGCGCGAAGCGCTCGTGATCTCCGTGCCGCTCGTGATCTCGTCGCTGTCGTGGACGGTGATGAACTTCATCGACCGGCTGTTTCTCTTGAGCTACTCGGAAGACGCCGTCGCGGCGGCGCTGCCGGCCGGCATTATGGCATTCGCCGTGATCTGCTTTCCGCTCGGCATCGCGTCGTACGCGTCGACATTCGTCGCCCAGTATTTCGGAGCAGGGCGACTGCGACAGATCGGGCCGATGGTTTGGCAGGCGATGTGGCTCGGGATCATCACCGTGCCGCTGGCGATCGCCGTCATTCCGCTGGCTCCGGCCCTGTTCCGCAGCTTCGGCGGGTCGGAGGCGATCGTACAATCGGAGTTCGACTACTTTCGCACGCTCAGCTACTCCGGCGGGGCGATGGTCCTTTCGGCCGCGCTGTCGGCCTTCTTCAGCGGGCGCGGCAACGTGCGCGTGGTGATGGTCGTCGATACGCTGGCCGCCGTCGTCAATGTCGTCCTCGATTATGCTTGGATCTTCGGCAAGTGGGGCTTTCCCGAAAGCGGCATCGCCGGAGCCGGCTGGGCGACGACCGTGGCGATTTGGTTCAAGACGATCGTGTACCTCGTCCTCTTTCTCCGCCCCCAATTTCAGGAACAATTCGCCACGCTCTCGGGCCGACGTTTCGACCTGGACATGATGAAGCGTCTATTTCGCTACGGCGTGGCCGGCGGGATGCAAATGCAGCTCGAAGTGTTCGCGTTCGGCAGCTTCACGCTCTTGGTCGGAGGGCTCGGTCAGCATGCGCTAGCCGCGACGAGCCTTGCCTTCAACGTAAACAACTTCGCCTTCATGCCGATCTGGGGCATCGGCATGGCGACGTCGACGATGGTCGGTCGCAGGCTCGGCGAAGAACGACCGGAACTCGCGACGCGCGCCGTCTGGTCGTGCATGGCGTGGGGCTTGCTCTACATGGGTGCGATCTGTTTGTTCTACGTCGTGTTTCCGCAACTCGTTCTCTGGCCCCATCGCCAGTTCAAAATGGAAGGACACGACTTCGCTGAGCTCGAAGCCGAAACGATCGTGCTGCTCCGCTTCGTCGCCGCGTTCGGCTTGTTCGACGCCGTGAACATCCTCTTCGCCGGAGCGCTGAAGGGTGCCGGCGACGTGAAGTTCGTGCTCGTCGGCTCCGTCGCGATCGCAGCGTTCTCCGTCGCCGTGACGAAGCTCGGCCTGATGCAAGGGCTCGGACTCTATTGGTGCTGGTACGTCCTCACAGCCTGGGTCGTGCTCCTCGCGGCGTTGTTTCGACATCGATTCCTGCACGGGCCCTGGCGCTCGATGCGCGTAATCGAGCCGCAGGGATAACGCCGGCAACTGAAAGTAGCAGGCACGTTCCACGTGCCGTCCGCCACGTGCGTCGTTCGAGCGCGATGCTCGATCGCGCCACACGCAGCTCCGTTCAATAGCCCCGGATGCATATCCGGGGCCGCAGCGTGATGATCGTTCTCTATCAACCGTGGCGGACGGCACGTGGAACGTGCCTGCTACGTTGTAGACATGGCCCAATTCTTCGCGTTGAATCTCGCGGCGCGTCGTGCGATGTTGAGCTGCGTGAGGAGACGAGACTCCGACCTCCGGTAGGTTTCGACACGTTGCTTGTTTTCGTTCACGCGAAATCGGCGACGACGAATCGCGATGGGGAATTTCGAGCCACGGCCGCGCCGCTTGTCGCCGCCGGGGCTGGAACGAATCGAGCGCTAAGCTCGGTCCCTTGCGACGATGGTCGATCGAGTTGTTGTGAAAACGATCGCTCGATGTCTTCTTCCGGCCTGCGGTGCGTAAGAAATTACGCATCGCGATCCTCGGTCGTTGCGCGTTCGTGGATGAAACGTGCGACGACGGCAAATGAGGATCGAAACTTGCACGACGTTCTCTGCGAAGTTGCAACATCGCAAAGATCGCTTCGCTGCCTTGGGCGTCGTCCGGTGCGTCGTCGCGCGAGCCAGTCTTTCTTTACGAAGGAAGCCGGTTCGGGCGGAATGCTCTGCGCAGAGAATCGTTTGACAAGAAGCCCGGCCCGCTCGGGCGACGACGCACGAACTTTTTTTCAAGTCGCAAGCAGGCGCGATCACGGCCGTGCTTTGAACCAAAGTAGCAGGCACGTTCCACGTTCCGTCCGCCACAGCTGATAGAGAACGATCGTTGCGGTGCGGCCCCGGATATGCATCCGGGGCTATTGAACGGAGTGGCTGTGTGTGTCGCGATGCCGCACTTAGCTGCAACGGCGCATGTGGCTTACGGCACGTGGAACGTGCCTGCTACGTTTTTCGATTTGATCAAATGCCGCCTCTTTTGCCCGATTCAGAAAATGGATGCACTAGGTCGCATCGAGGCCGAGATGCCGTTATCATGCGAGGCTCACTCATCGCTCGGAACCGTGAGCACTTTCGCGTATGCCGCACTTGCATATTTATTCGAACGAACCGCCGCTCTGGCAGGACGCCGCGCGCCGCTTACATCGGGCCACGGTCGAGGTCTTCGCCACTCCGCGCAAAGCCTCGGCGGAATGTGCCGGAGTCGTCTTCGCCGGCGACATTCAAGCCGATGCCGCGTCCATCGAACGAGAATTGAACGCCGGCCGGCACGTTCTCGTCGCGGCCGAACCTTGCCTGTCGCGCGAGTCGCTCTTGGCGCTCGAGGCGGCTGCCAAGCGTAAGAAAGTTCGCTTCACGGTCGTCAATCCGGATCGTTGGCTGCCGTCGCGGCAAGTGGTTCGGAAGCAACTCGGCGGTTCGCTCGGCTCGCCGGAGCTGGTCCGGATCCATCGTTGGGAATCGCACGCGTCGGCCGCGACCACGGCTCCGCTCGGCCTGCCCGGCGCACTCGTGGCCGAGATCGAGCAAGCCCTGTGGCTCATCGGCCGGCCGCTCGAATCGGTCTTCGCGCTCGAACATCGGGCAGCGAAACCGGGAGGCGATGGCGGACGGTTCCTGCAAGTGCATCTCAAGTTCTGTCCCGGCATGGCCGTGATCGATTACGACGATCGCCTACCGCATTCGGGCTCCGAGCCCAACGAAGGCTACCGCTCGTTGTCCGTCATCGGCGCGAGCGGCTCGGCCCAGACCGACGATCAAGCGAACTCGCAACTCGCGTATCGGGGCGGCTCGCCGCGGGCGCTCGTCGTCGGCGAAGGGGTCGCTTATCTAGCAAGCCTCGTCGATGATTTCGCCGCCGGCATCGAAGCCGGTAAAGAACCCTCGGATGATGTCGCATCTTGGCTCGAGGTGGTCGACGCCGTCGCGGCCGTACAGCGTTCGCTCGCGGAGCGTCAAGTCGCGCAGGTCGCCGTCGGCGAAAGGAAAGGAAAGTAATGGCCGCGAAGAAAAAATTCCGCTGTGCCGTGCTAAGCGCCATCAAGCACGACTACGTCGCGCGCGGCATGGCCGCACATCCGCGCTTCGAGTTGGTCGTCGTCGCCGACGATCCTCAGACGCCGGATTGGACCCATGAGCGCAATCAGCGCTTCGCCGACGAGTTCAAGATTCCGTATGTTCGCGACGTCGAACGGGCGCTGCGCGAATACGATGTCGACGTGGCGATCGTCAGTCCCGAGGCGGAGCGGCATGTCGACCTGAGCGTGCGGGCCGCGAAGCTCGGCAAGCATGTGGTGCAAGATAAGCCGCTCACGACTTCGCGCGCCGAGGCCGATCGGCTCGTCGGCGCGATCGAAGAGGCCGGCGTTCGCTTTCTGATGTGGAATCGCAACGGCCTTCCGGCCGTGCAGCATGTCGCCAGCCAGATCGCCGGCGGCGCGATCGGCAAGCCGTATGCGGTGCATCTCGACTTCTATTTCGCCAAAGATGCCGGCCCGGCGAAGAAGCCGCGCCCGGCCGGCGAGCCGCCGATGGATTGGCACGAACATCAGAAAGCGGCCCACGTCGACGGCTCCGACGGCGGCCTCGGCAAAGCGCCGATGGGAGAGCTTTCGATCGAGGGAATTTATCCGTTGGCCTATCTGCGGATGCTCACCGGCGCAAAGGTGAAGCGCGTGTTTGCGACGACCGCCTCGGCGTTCCATCAGTTGCATTCCGATCACGACGTCGAAGACCTCGGCGCGGTGAGCCTCGAGCTCGAAGGCGGTCAGATCGCTTCGCTCTGCATCGGCCGGATCGGTTTGGCAAGTCATCCGAGCGGCGGCGAGATCAAGCTGCATGTGCTCGGCGATCGTGGCGCGCTGGTCGCCGGAGAGTCGCGGCCGGAAGTCGGCGTTTACTATCGTGGGCAAAAGGCCGGCGAGGCGCGAGGCCGGCGCGTGGCGGCCGAGAACGAGTTTTTCATGGCCGAAGATTTCGCCGGAGCGATCGACGAGAAACGCCCGACGATGCTCGATGCCCGCGCTTCTCGTTCGATCTTCGCAACGGTCGAAGCGGCACTTGAGTCGGGCCGCACCGGTAAAGCCGTCGAGGTGCGACACTAACGCGGTTTGCCGATAAGAATCAGTTCCCTATTTATTCCTGTGCCGACAACTTCAAGGATTTTCGAGATGACCGGACGTGAGATCATCGCCGCGTTGAAAGCGGGCCGCTATGTCTATTCGACCGCCTTCGTGTCGCCGTCGCCGCTCTGGGCGACCGTCGTGAAGCAGATCGGCATCGACTTCGTGTTTCTCGACAGCGAACACACGCCGCAAGATCGGAACACGCTTTCGAGCATGTGTCAGACGTACGGAGCGCTCGGCATTCCGGCCGTGGTGCGCGTGCCGTGCAACGATCCTTACGAAGCCTGCAAGGTGCTCGATGGAGGAGCCGGCGGCGTGATCGGCCCTTATCTGGAAACGGCCGATCAGGCCCGCGCGATGGTCGGCGCGGTGAAGTGGCGACCGCTCAAAGGGGCGAAGCTCGAAAAAGCGCTCCGCGACCCGAGCACGATGGAGCCGGAGTTGAAGAAGTATCTCGAAGAGCGCAACGGCGACAAGATTTTCATCGCCAACATCGAGAGCGTCCAGGCGATTCAAAACCTGCACGACATCTGCTCCGTGCCCGGAATCGACGCCGTGTTGATCGGCCCGCACGATCTTTCGTGCAGCCTCGGCATTCCGGAACAATACGACCATCCGAAGTTCGACGAAGCCGCGCGGACGATCTTCCGCATTGCGCGCGAACATGGCGTCGGCGCGGGGATCCACTGCTGGTTCGGCAACGATAAGCACATCGCCTGGGCCAAGGCCGGCGCGAACCTCGTGATGCACAGTTCCGATATCGCGTCGTTCTCGAAGACGCTGAAAACCGGCATCGCCGAACTGCGCGAAGGGCTCGACGGCACGAAGAGATAACCGCTCGCGCTCGCCGCTGCTCATGGCTCACCGCCGCTAGAAAATCGAGAACCCGTCGATGCCTGCTCCCGCTGCCGCACCTTCGCTGTCGACCGCCGGTCGCCGGATCATTCTCATCGTTGCGTTGCTCGGCTGGATGGCCTCGGGCTTTCACATGGCGATCACGCAACTGATCGGCCAAGCGGCGATGATCGACTTGCTCGAAGATTGCGGCGAGCTCGACGCCGCGCAACATCGAGCCTGGGCGAAGCAATTCGGCGTCGATCGCAAAGCGCAGTTGAATTTGGATGCGGCGACGATTTCGCCGGAGCGAAAGCAGTTCGAAGCGGGGCGAGCACGCGTCGCCGGTTGGTTCGCTTGGTTTCAAGCTTCGCTCTTGTTCGGGGCAGCTACCGGCGGGCTGCTGTTCGGCTGGCTCGGCGATCGCTACGGCCGAGCGCGCGGAATGACGGTCAGCATTCTCACGTTGTCGTCGATGGCGGCCGTGGCGTACTTCGCTCGCTCGCCGGAGCAGCTTTGCATCGCTTGGTTTTTTTCCTGCTTGGGTGTCGGCGGGATGTGGCCCAACGGCGTCGCCATGATCAGCGAGGCTTGGGCCGGCGGCTCGCGATCGATGGTGTCGGGCGTGATGGGAACTTCGGCCAACGTCGGCTTGTTTCTCATGAACACGCTCGCGGCGAAAGTGGCGGTCACTTCCGACAACTGGCGCTGGACGCTGCTGGTCGGCGCCGCTTCCTTGGTGTTGGGAATCTTCGCCTTGGTCTTCGTGCCGGAATCGCCGCGCTGGTTGGCCCTGCATCGAGGTGGCGGCAGTTCGGGAACCGCGCCGCGCCCGGCCGCGATGAGCGAAGTGTTTCGCGGGCCGCTCCTCGCGACGACGCTCGTGGCGATCGCGTTGTCGACCGTGCCGACGATGGGAGGCTGGGGGAGCGCCGTGTGGATGCAGCCCTGGGCCGACGAAGCCGGCGCAGCTGCATCGCCGCCCGATCCATATATCAAAGCCTACGTCGGTCAGGCGCGCGCCGTGACGGGCATCGTCGGCAGCCTGCTCGGAGGTTGGATCGCCGCGATGGTCGGCCGGAAGCTGACCTTCTTCCTGACGAGCCTCGCTTGCTTGAGCGCCGCGCAGTTTACGTTTTGGAGATTGGTGCCGACGGACGCCGCGTTTCTTCCGCTCGTCGCCGTGCTGGGGTTCTTCAGCGGCATCTATTTCGGTTGGCTGCCGCTCTGCCTGCCGGAATTCTTTCCGATGCGGAATCGCTCGACGGGTGCCGGAGTCGGCTTCAATTTCGGTCGCATCATCACCGCCACGACGTTGATCTCGTCCGACGGCATCATCCGATATTTCGCCGGCGACTACGCCCACATCGGCCGCGCGACGAGCATGATTTTCGCCATCGGAATGATCGTGATATGGTTCGCTCCCGACACGGAATCAGGACGCTTGGAGGATTAACCGCCGGCCCGAGAACTTGCCGCGCCGGCTCGGAGTTCGATTGATTGAAGCGGGCGAATGGACTACGCTATAGAAGTGAGTTCACCGCCGGTAAGTTCAACACTTTCCAAGCGGTTGCCCGCCCGCGAAGTCCCGCCTAAGTTTCTCCCTGCTGACCATTCCTGGGTGTCGAGATGCTGCGCATCCTCCGACGATCGCTGTCGCTGCTCCTCGCGCTGTCGTGCTGGTCGGCGATCGCCGAAGCCGCCGCACCGCTCGAGCCGACGGCAGCGGCGAAGACTTTGCCTGCCGCCTCGGCCGATTACCTGCAGAAGGTGAAGCCGCTCCTGACGGCCCGCTGCTACGCCTGCCACGGAGCGCTCAAGCAAGAAGCCGGCCTACGGCTCGACACGGCCGCGGCCATTCGCACCGGCGGCGACTCCGGGCCCGCGATCGTTCCCGGCGACGACGGCAAAAGCGTGCTCATCGCCCGTCTGACGACGTCGCACTTGGAAGAGCGGATGCCCCCCGAGGGAGAAGGGGCGGCATTCAAGCCGGAAGAAGTCGCGCTGCTGCGAAGCTGGATCGCCGGCGGAGCGGCCGGCCCGGCGCTAGAGAAACCGGAAGCCGACCCGCGCGACCATTGGTCGTTTCGCGCCCCCGTGCGACCGCCGGTGCCGCGCGTGAAGAACATGGCCGAGGTCCGCAACCCGATCGATGCCTTTCTCGCGGCCGAGCAAGAGCGGCGCGGCGTCGTGCCGCAACCGCCGGCCGAACGCGGCTTGTTGTTGCGGCGCGTCTATCTCGACCTCGTCGGCCTCCCACCGACCGGGGAGCAGCTGGAAGCGTTTCTCGACGATAAGTCGCCCGACGCTTATGAGCGCGTCGTCGAGCGGTTGTTGGCGAGCCCGCAGTACGGCGAGCGTTGGGGTCGCCATTGGATGGACGTCTGGCGCTACAGCGATTGGTGGGGGCTCGGCGCGGAAGTGCGCAATAGCCAAAAGCACATTCGTCATTGGCGCGATTGGATTATCGAGTCGCTCAATGCGGATCTCGGCTACGACGAGATGATCCGCCAGATGCTCGCGGCCGACGAACTTTATCCCGAAGACATGCAGAAGATCCGCGCGACCGGCTTCCTGGTGCGCAGCTACTTCAAATTCAATCGCACGACTTGGCTCGAGCAGGTCGTCGAGCATACGTCGAAGGGTTTCCTCGGGCTCACGCTCAACTGCGCGAAGTGCCACGATCACAAATACGATCCTCTGCCGCAAAAAGATTTCTATCGCTTACGCGCCTTCTTCGAGCCCTACCAAGTTCGCACCGACGAGCTGCCGGGCGAAGCCGATCTCGAGCGCGACGGCCTGCCGCGCGTCTTCGATTGCCATCTCGAGGCCGCCACGTATCGCTTCGTGCGCGGCGATGAATCGAAGCCGATCAAGGACGACCCAATCGCGCCGGCTCTTCCGGCGATCGTGACGCTCGACGCGCCGAAGATCGTGCCGATCACGCTCTCGCGCACGGCACATGAGCCGGGCTCGCGCTCGTGGGTCGTGGAGAATCACTTGCGCGCCGCCGAAGCGAAGATCGTCGCGGCGAAGAAAGCCGCGGAAGATAAATCCCCGGCGACGAAGGCCGCAGTCGTCGCTGCCGAAGCCGAGCTAATTGCGCTGCGGGCTCGCATCGCGGCCGATCGAGAGCGCGTTACGTCGACCGGCGAAAAGTTTAAGAAGCTGGCCGAAGCCGCGGCCACCGCGGAGCGCCGGGCTGCCGTTGCGACGGCCGGAATTCTGCTCGCGCAAAGCGAAGTCGAGTTGGTAAAGGCTCGCGACACGATCGCGGCGAACGAGAAGAAGGTCGCCGCCGAAGATGCGAAGAAAGATCCCGTGCTGGTCGATCCCGCAGTGAAAGCGACGGCGAAGAAAACCGCGGAGAAGACGATCGCCGCGGCGGAAAAGAAAATCACTGAAGCTCGGGCAGCGCAGAAGACGGCCGAAGCGGCGGTCGCGAAAGTCGACGTGAACTATATGCCGCTGGCCGGTTCGCTGAAGGCGTTCGAGTCGAGCACCGAGACCGACGTCGAACGTCGCAAGCCGTATCCCGCGACGAGCACCGGCCGACGCACGGCCTTGGCTCGCATGCTCACCGACAAAGCGAACCCGTTAGTGGCCCGCGTAGCGGTCAACCATATTTGGTTGCGGCACATGGGGAAGCCGCTCGTCCCGACGATCTTCGACTTCGGCCGCAAAGGAACGCCGCCGACGAATCCCGAGCTGCTCGATTGGCTCGCGCTGGAGCTGATGGACGGCCCGCGCGATTCCAAGTCGGGCTCGTCCGGTTCCGCTTGGTCGATGAAGCATGTGCATCGCTTGATCGTCACGTCGAATGCTTATCGTCGCAGTTCTTCGACGGCCGACAATCCCGGCGCAGCGGAGCGCGATTCGGAGAACGTCTCTTATTGGCGGATGAACACGATTCGGATCGAAGCGCAAGCCGTTCGCGACGCGCTCTTGCAACTCTCGGGCGAACTCGACCTCACGTCCGGCGGGCCGACGATCGATCCGAAGGGGGCCGAGTTCTCAATGCGGCGGAGCTTGTATTTCACTCATTCGCATAATGAGCACCATCGTTTTCTGTCGACGTTCGACGATGCCGACGTGCTCGATTGTTATCGCCGCGAGCAGAGCATCGTGCCGCAGCAAGCGTTGGCCTTGGCGAACGCGCAGCAATCGCTCAAGGCGGCCGAAAAGATCGCGGCGAATCTCGCGAAGTCGCCGCGCGTAAAAACCGACGACGAGTTCATCCTCGCCGCGTTTCGCTTGATCTTGGCTTCACAGCCGAGCGGCGATGAAGTTGCCGCCTGTCGCGCGGCGCTCGCAGAATGGCGCGCGCTGCCGCTCGCAAACAAAGCCGACGACGCTTCGCTCCGCGCGCGGGTGAACCTCGTGCATGCCTTGTTGAACCACAACGACTTCGTCACGGTACGATAAACGTCTTGAGTCCGTGAGAGAGAACGACGCCATGAACGATCGCTTCAACCATTCGCACTCCGTGCCGCGTCGCGCGTTTCTCGGCAACTTGGCCGGCGGTTGCGCCGGCTTGGCGCTCACATCGCTGCTCCAGCGCGACGCGCGTGCAAGCGTCGAAGCGTGGTCGCCCCCCGATGGTCGTCCGCACTTCACGCCGAAGGCGAAGAACGTCATTTGGCTGTTCATGAACGGCGGCGTGAGCCATCTCGAATCGTTTGATCCGAAGCCGATGCTGACGAAGTATGCCGGCAAGACGATCGCCGAATCGCCGTTCTCCTCGGTGCAAGATCCGGAGAAGTTGAAGCTCGCGCGCAAGGCCGTGGTGAACGACGCCAACGGCCGGCAGCGCGACAAACTCTATCCGCTTCAAGTGGGCTTCAAGAAACGGGGCAACCTCGGCATCGAGGTGAGCGATTGGTGGCCGCATCTTTCGAAGTGCGTCGACGATCTCGCCTTCGTCCGCTCGATGTATGCGACCGACGACAACCACGGCGCGCAAACGGAGTTTCATTCCGGTCGGCACATGCTCGACGGCGAGTTTCCGACCTTCGGCGCTTGGGTTCACTACGGCCTGGGCTCGCTCAACGACGAACTGCCGCAATTCATTTCGCTCGGCAAGCGCGAGTTTTGGAACAACCGGGCCGGCCACTACCTCGGGCCCGCGCACGACGCGGTTCCGCTTCGGATCGATCCGAAGAACCCGCTCGATTACGGTTCGCCGGAAGTGGCCCGCACGGTCGACGAGCAGCGCATCGGCTTCTCGCTGGTCGACCGCTTGAACCGCCTGCGCGGGACCAGCGAACCGCACGACAAAGCACTCGCCGCGCGCATCCAATCGTACGAGCTCGCCTTCCGGATGCAGCGCTCGATTCCGGACGTGATGAACTTCGCCGATGAAACGGCCGAGACGCATAAGCTCTACGGACTCGATCGGCCCGAGACTCGCGACTTCGGTTTGCAGATGCTCGCGGCTCGGCGGTTCGTCGAGCGCGGAGTGCGCTTCGTCCAGGTGCAGCATGGCGCCGGCGGCGCAGGAGCCTGGGATGCGCATAGCGGCTTGAAGACGAACCATACGATGAACTGCTTACGCGTCGATCAGCCGATCGCGGCGCTCGTGACCGATCTGAAGCAGCGCGGGCTGTTGGAAGATACGATCGTGATGTTCGCCAGCGAGTTCGGCCGGACGCCCGGCACGCAAGGAGCCGACGGACGCGACCATCATATCTTCGGCTTCTCCGTCTGGATGGCGGGAGGCGGGGTCAAACGCGGCGTGATCCACGGCGCGACCGACGAGATCGGCTTCCACGCGGTCGAGAATCGGCACTACGTTACCGATGTCCACGCCACGCTGATGCAACTGCTCGGCCTCGACTCGCATCGCCTCGAAATTCCGGGCCGCAAGCGGCTCGACATCGACCACGGCAAAGCGATTCGCGAGATCATCGCGTAAGGTTCGCTGTCGGCGCCGGTTTCCATTCTTCGCACGTTTCCCCGATGGCTCCGCACTATGAACGCTGACGAGTCGACGGACGACCTCGGGCCCGCGGTTCGCGTGATGCAGATCATTCTCGTTGCGCTGGCGATGGGGATCGTCATGTTTGGAGCGTTCTTGTGCTTTCAACAAGCGCCCGACTTCAGCGACCTCGAAGTGAAGGGGATGTTTTCCTGGATGACTCTCGCGATGGGAGCGTTCGGAATCGTGCTGAGCCGCGTCGTGCCGAGGTTCTTGCCGAGCGAAGGGACGCTGGGTCCGGACGTGGTCGCGAAGCCGGGAAATGCCGGGCTTCGGCAACGGTTCATTTCCGGCATGCAGATCAAGATGATCGTCGGAGCGGCGATCTGCGAAGGAATGGCATTCACGAACTTAGCGGCGTATATGCTCGAGCATTCGGTCCCGTGCTTGGGGATGGCGTTGGTTTTGTTACTCGCGGTGCTCTTGCTGTTTCCGACGAAGAATTCCGTCGCGATGAAACTGGAAGAATTGGAACGAGCTGCGCGCGAGAACGCTCAATGGAAATGATTCGTAAGCTAATCGTCGCTGCGGCAATTTGTGTTTGCGGAGCGTCGTCGTCGGCGCTGCCGGCCGCTGAGCCCGATCTGATTCGCCGCGAAAACGCTTTGCCCGGCGCGACCGATTGGCAGCTCACGCGCGTCCGGTTGGATAGCCGCGAAGGTTTTCGTTCGCCGTGGGTCGAGGGCTATTGCTCGAAGCAAAGCGTCGCGGCAGGCGAATCGATCGACATCATGGTGTCGGCGAATCCGGCGCGCGACGTCGAGCTCGAAATTTTTCGGATGGGTTACTACGGCGGTCGCGGTGCGCGGCTCGTGAAGAAGCTCGGGCCGTTTCCTTGTAAGCCGCAAGTCGAGCCGACGATCGGCGCGAAGAACTTGCACGAGTGCCGTTGGGATGCGACCCTGCAACTCACCATCCCGCAAGATTGGGTGAGCGGCGTGTATCTCGGCCGATTGACGACCGTAGCCGATCCGGACAAGGAGCCGTATTGGCAGAGCTATGTCGTGTTCATCGTGCGCGACGATCGCCCGGCCGACATCCTGTTTCAATGCTCCGACAACACCTGGCAAGCGTACAACCGTTGGCCGAACAACTACTCGATCTACACGCATCCGAAAGGGGTCGAAGGGCCTTGGGCCGATGTGAGTTTCGATCGTCCGTACGGGCGCGAAGCGCAGTTCGCGGGCATCGTCAACGACCCGCTGACGACCGGCTCCGGCGAGTTCCTGCCGTTCGAGTTTCCGTTGGCCTATTGGCTCGAGCAGCATGGCTACGACGTAAGCTATTGCTCGAACAGCGATCTGCTGAGCCCGGCGCGGGGCTTGAAGTGCAAGGCGTTCATCAGCGTCGGGCACGATGAATACTGGGACATCCGACAATTTCAGAGCGTCGAGAAGCTGCGCGACTCGGGCGTGAACCTGTTGTTCCTCTCCGGTAATTCCGTCTGTTGGGTCACGCCGTTTCGCGCCGGCTTCGACGGCCGCGCGAACCGCATCATCTTTCGCGGCGGCCCTTACGGCGGCAACAACAAATACGCGCTCGATCGCTTAGCCGAGAGTGGGCCGTTTCCCGAGCACGGTCCGGACGAAGGGCTGTTGATGGGTGCGCGGAACGTCGATCCCGTCAACGGCGGCGGCGATTGGATCGTCCGTAAGCCTGAGCATTGGATGTTCGCCGAGACGGGGATGAAACAAGGAGACCGCATTCCGGGGCTCATCGGTTGGGAATACCACGGCGAGCCCGCCGATATTCCGGGGCTCGAAGTCGTGGGTGCCGGAACGGCTTGGCGCAAAGGAGAGAACGCGCAGCAATGGACCGCGACGATCTATCCCGGACCGAAAGACAACTTCGTATTCAACGCCGCGACGATCTTCTGGGTGCAAGGCCTTTCGACGCCGCCGGGGCACATGCTGCCATGGTCGCATTGGTCGCGCCCGCATGGGCCCGACGTGCGCGTGCAGAAGATCACGGAGAATTTGCTGCGCCGCGCGATCGAGTCGAAGCAAAAGTAATCGGTTAGTCGTAAAACAGGGCGAGCCAGATCGTCGGCTCGTCGGGCGTCGTCCATTCGACGCGATGCCGACGATGCGCCGGAATGTTGAAGTAGTCGCCGGTTTTCAAGGTGCGGGGTTGATCTTCGTCGGCGAAGCGAAGCCGCGCGGCACCGCGCAACACCACGACCCATTCATGCCGCTCTTGGTCGTACCAAAATCCCTCGGGACTCGCGTGACCATGCGACACGATGCGCTCGACACGGAGGTTCGGCCGATCGAGAAGCGTTTGCAGAAGCTCTTCCGGCAGGTTGTCGGGAATGTCGGCGAAAAGATCGGTGGGTGGTTTCATCGTGCGGTGATTCTACTCCGCACGCGCGATTGCCGGTAGAATGACCGCACGACATGCACCGCAGATATGAAACTCTTCCAGTATCGCCGGGATCGACCATGACCGAAGCCGACATGCCCATGACGCCCGAGCCGTTGCGGCTCGACCACTTTCTGAAGCTTAGCGCCATGTCGGAAACCGGCGGACAAGCGAAGACGCTGATTCAAGGGGGCGAAGTGAAGGTCAACGGCGAAGTCGAAACGAGACGACGGCGGAAGCTCAAGGTCGGCGACGTCGTCGAGATCGGCGGCAAGCAATATCCGGTCATGGCGATTCCGCCGGCGGAATAAGCGAGCTACGGCCGGCCGATGCAATACAGATACTCTTGCCGCTCGGCTCCGGCACCGGACGCCACGCGCAGAAACAGCCGGTCGCCGCACACGGCAGGGCTCGCCATCGATTCGTCGCCGAGGATGTTTTCGGCGACCATTTCCAACCGTTCGGGATTCGTGCGGAAGACGTAGTGCGTGCCTCGCTCATTGGCCCAGTAGACGTGGCCTGCGGCGACGATCGGCGAAGCGCTGACCGGTCCGCGCAGCCGTTCGTGCCACATCTCCTGACCGTCGGTTCCGCGGAAGCAATACAACACGCCGTTGTCGGTGAGCTGGTAGAGGTAGCCTTGGTAGGCGAGCATCGATTGCTCGTAGCATTGCAGCTTGTTCTTCCAAAGGACTTCGCCGGAACCTTGGGCACGCACGGCGATCGTCTCGGCCTTGGGGTATCCGCCGCTCGCGAAAATGATATCGCCGTCGGAGACGGTCGTGCCGCACGTCGCGTCCGTGGTTCCTTCGACATCCCACAGCGGGCGGCCGGTCGCCGGATCGAAGCAGGAGAGCTTTCCCGCACCGGTAATGGTCAGCAGCTCGCGCTTACCGACGACGTTGATCGAGGGGGTGGAGAACGACATATTGTTCGGCCGCGGCGCGCGCCACACCCGGCTGCCGGTCTGGCGGTTCAATGCCATGAGCGAACTGTCGCCGTCGTATTCGGCCGCGATGATCACGGTGTTGCGATACAGCACCGGCGACGGGGCATAACCGTATTCATAACGCTTCGGATGAAACTCGCCGAGCGATTCGTTCCAGACGATCTTTCCCGCGAGATCGAGCGCCAAGGTTTGCAGCGTATCGTGATGATGAAAGGTGACGAAGAGCAAGTCGCCGTCGCAAGCCACGCTCGGCGTCGCGTGCGTGTTCTTCGTGTGCGTGTTCGGAAAGCCTCCCTGGCTGATCTCGGACTTCCAGAGTTGTCGACCGGTCGTTCGATCGAACGCGACGACTGCTTGAATCTGCTTGGCTTCGTCGGCCGTGGTAAGAAACACGAAGTTGCCGGCGACCGTCGGCGAGGAATGTCCGCGACCGGGAACCGGCACCTTCCAAACGACGTTCTCCGTCTCGCTCCACTTCGTCGGCGGGCGGCAGTTGGGGCTCGTGTGGCCGTCGCGCGTCGGGCCGCGCCACCAGGGCCAATCGTTCGCGGCCGAAAGTTTCGGGAAGCCGGCAATCGTTCCTGGCGACGGAGCTTGCGATTGAGCCTGCGCCTGCAAGCCTGCGAGCCAGGTGAGGGCGACGACTGTGCACCTGAGCGCGATCCTCTTCACAGCTGTTCTTTTTCGATCATCGCTCATGCCGCGAAACGCTCCGGCTTTTCATCGTGGCCCTAAAAAGATCATTCCCTTTACAGCCTTAGAATCTACGATATGCGCCTGCTTCCAACCATCGCATGAAGAGTCGGTCGTGCCACGGAAAACGGTTGTAACGACGATCGCTACCGGCCCGGCTCCGTTCGGGCCTGTCGCCCCCGGCGACGGTCGGAAAAGCGTTGGATTCGCGGTCGGGGGGAGATTACGCTCGATGGATGGCTCGCCGCTCGTCGGCGAATCCAGGTCCCACGGCCGCAATGAGTTACGCTCGAATTGCCGCCGCGGGGGAAGGTCGTTTTCGTGATCTTCCTGCGAATAAGTCCAAGATTCCGCAATCGGCGGCGAATACCCTGATGCTAGGTTCGGTGTCGCGTAGGTCTTCGCTCGGAACGCTCTTATGCTCCTCTTTTATTCGCTATGCGCCGTCCTCGGATGCACGGTGCTCGCCTGTCAATTCCTGCTCACGGTAACGGGCGTCGTCGATGCCGATGATATCGACTCCGGCGATGTCGGCGGTCACGACGGCGTCGATCATTCCCACGGCGACCCGAATCACGCGCACGGCTCCAGTTGGTTCTTCGGCATGCTCACGCTGCGCACCGTTACGGCGGCGCTGGCCTTCTTCGGCCTGACCGGCTTAGCGATGAACGCGAGCGATGTTGCGCCGATCGCCGCGCTGGCGATCGCTTCGGCTGCGGGAGTCGCCTCGCTGTACTTCGTGCATTGGATGATGCGCTCGCTGTCGCATCTCAAGGCCGAGGGAACGGTGCGCATCAAAGACGCCGTCGGAACCGTCGGCAGCGTCTACATTCCCATTCCCGCCGGCAACGCGGGGCCCGGCAAAGTACAGATCATGCTCCAAGGAAGAACCGTCGAACTTTCGGCGATGACGGAACACGCCGCGCTGCCGACCGGCGCTCGGATCGTGGTGACGAAAGTCATCGGGCCCGACGCGGTCGAAGTGACGGCAACGGAAACGCACTGACCGCGCGCAAGCTGCGCGGCTCGCAACGACTCAACCAGTTCAGCACACTTCAAGGCTCAGCACTTACTAAGGCAACGTCCGATGCATACCTGGCAACTCTTCGCTCAGTCCGCTCCTCGTCCGCCGGCCATCAGTTCGGATGCGGCCGTCTACTATGCGGCGATCGCGATCTGCGCGGCGCTCGTCTTCTTTAGTTTCGTGATCTTGTTGGTCAAGCGATTCAAACGCTGCCCGAGCAACCGCGTACTCGTGATCTACGGCAAGGCCGGCGGCGACAACAAGGCCGTGAAGTGCTTACACGGCGGAGCGACGTTCGTGTGGCCGCTGATTCAAGACTTCGCGTATCTCTATCTCGAACCGATTCAGATCGAAATCCCGCTGCGCGGCGCACTTTCCGCCGAAAACATTCGCGTGAACGTCCCGAGCGTCTTCACCGTCGCCGTCGGCACGTTGCCGGAAGTGATGAACAACGCCGCGATTCGCTTGCTCGGGCTCAACGTCAAGCAGATCGAGAAGCGGGCGCAGGAAATCATCTTCGGCCAGTTGCGCCAAGTGATCGCGTCGATGAAGATCGAAGATATCAACCGCGATCGAGACACGTTTCTCTCGCATGTGCAAAACTCGCTGGAGCCGGAACTGAAAAAGATCGGGCTCGTCCTGATTAACGTCAACATCACGGACATCACCGACGAAGCCGGCTACATCGACGCGATCGGCCAGAAGGCGGCTTCGCAAGCGATTCAACAAGCGCGCGGCGACGTCGCCGATCAGCTGCGCATGGGAGAAACGCGCGTCGCCGAAGCTGAGCGCGACAAGACGATTCAAGTCTCGAACGCCGCCAAGGAAAAAGAGATCGGCATCAAAGCGGCCATGCGCGAGCAGGCGATTCGCATCGCCGATTTGGAAAAAGAACAAAAGATCGGCGAACAGACGGCCGGTTATCAGCGCGACGTGCAAGTGAAGGAAGCCGAGCGCGAGATGCGCATCAAGACCGCGGATGCGAACGCCAAAGCGATCACCGGAGAAAACACGGCGCAAGAGATCGTCGCGCTCTCGAAGGCGCATCTTTCCATCAAGCAAACCGAAGCGTTCCAGCTTTCGGAAACGAAGAAGCGCGAGGCGGAAGCCGCGGTGCTCGAAGCGCAGAACCGCGCGATGGCGAAGGCCGCCATCGCCGACGCCGACCGCGTGGAAGCCGAACGACGCGCGGCGCTCGAAGCTCCGGCGAAGGCCGAGAAGGCGAAGATGATCGTCGACGCGGAAGCGTCGGCCGAGCGCTGCCGCATTCAAGCCGAAGGGGATGCCTCGGCGATCTTCGCCAAGCTCGACGCCGAAGCCCGCGGCCAATACGAGATCCTGGCGAAGAAGGCCGAAGGGTTGAAGAAGATCGTCGACTCGTGCGGCGGGGCACATGAAGCGTTTCAGATGTTGATGCTCGACCACTTGAACCATCTGACCGACGCTTCGGCCAAGGCGATCTCGAACATCAAGTTCGATAAGATCGTGGTCTGGGAAAACGGCGGCAAGGAAGGCTCGAACACGGCGAACTTCTTGCAAAACATGGCTCGGACGCTGCCGCCGATGATGCAAGTGATGCGCGATGTCGCAGGAATCGAGCTGCCGGAAACGTTGCTGAAACTCACGCCCGACAAGGTTTCATCGAGCGGGCAAGCTACCGTGGAACCGGAGAGCGAAGCGGCTTCGACGACGAGCCCCGTGATCTAGCGCAGCGCTTCGTCGAGAAACTTGCGGATCATCGGCAAGCGTTTCGCATCGTAGAACTCCGGTCCACCGTGGACCGCGCCGGGAATCATTTCCAAAGTCACCGCGAGACCTTGCTTCCGATAGGCGGCTGCGAGCTCCGTCGATTGCTCCGGCGGCATTTGCGGATCGGCCTCGCCGTGGATGAGCAACAGCGGCGGGTCGTGCGCGTCGAGATGCGCGACGGGACTCGCCAGCTTAGCGATCTCCGGAACGTCGGTCGGTTGTCCGCCGAGGAAGAGCTGCAGCGCGGGAACGCGCATGCGCAGGCCTTGCGGCTTCGACTGCGAGAGAATCGTCGTCAAGTTCGACGCTCCGTAGAGGCTGACGATCGCTTGCACGTCGCTCTTGCGGTCGAGGTTGCCGCCGACCGTTCCTTCGAGTTCCTTCACGCCGTTGGTAACGCCGACGATCGCCGCGAGGTGTCCTCCGGCCGAAGAGCCCGCGATGGCGATCCGCTTCGGATCGTAGCCGTACGAGTCGGCCTTGGCGCGCAGAAAGCGAATCGCGGCCTTGATGTCGTGGGCCTGCGCGGGAAACGGCGCGACCGGCGAGAGCCGATAATCGACGCTCGCCACGGCGTAGCCCATAGCGAGGAGCTTACTCGCCGGCACATCGCTCTTCGACCCTGCGCGCCACGCACCGCCGTGGACCCAGACGATGAGCGCGGGCTGCTCCTCGGCCGGAAGATAGAGATCGAGCTTCAACGACTGCTCGCCCACGAAGGCGAACTCGAGATCCGCGATCGTGCGCGGTTCCGCGCCGCAAGCCGGCGACACGAAAACACGGCAGGCCGATAACACGAAACAGACGGCCCAAGTGAAACGAGCAATCGAACGCATGGCAGCGAAACCGTGGGGCGATCGGCTAAGGCGGTATGTTCGTCGTCGGTTATAGGTAGCGCGAGGGTTTTGCGTGCGGAATGTCGCGGTCGAGCCAGCGGCGCAGCTTGGCGTGGAACTGGTTGGCCGTTTCTCCTTCGGCCCGTTTGCATTCGCCGAACGCCTGCACGCGCTCGGCCAGCATCTCGGAGCCGGCGGGAGTGCGCCGCAATTGCTCGACGAAGGCCTGGAGCTGCCCTAGCTTTTGCTCGACCAGATCCGTGGTCGGCGCGCCGGCCGGTTCGCTCGGACGCGGGAGCGCGATCTCGGTCGATTCACGATTCGTTTTTCGGCTACGGTCCATTCTGCGTCCTCCGTCGCTGGCGGAAATTCCTACGAGCGAGCTGCTGCCGTTCGGCTGGTCGTGCAAAAGCTCAGGCAGTGAATTGTAATCGGTCGTGCGAGTCTTTCGCCCAAAGTTCGGGGAAGAACCGGCGGAAACCTGCGAGAACCCCTGAATCGCGGCAAAACGAAGCTGTTTTCCTCCCCGATCGGCTGGATCGTTCCGGCACTTGAGTCGTCCTCGCCGGCGACTATGATGACGCTTCCCGCCTCGGCCTGCCCGACGATTCGTTCCCCCCAAAACGCTCTAAGAGGATATTCCCATGCTGCGCCGCCTGCTCATGGTCGCGGTTCTGTCGCTCGTAGTTCCAACGCTTGTCGTTTCGCCGGCGCTGGCCGAGGTGAAGCCGGGCGCGTTGTTCACTTCCGGGGTCGTGTTGCAGCGCGAGTGCGAGGTGCCGGTCTGGGGGAGCGCCGCTCCGCAAGAGCAAGTCGAGGTAAAGTTCGGCGACACGACTCTCAAAGCCCAGGCCGACGCCAAGGGGAAATGGATCGTGAAGCTGCCGCCGCAGAAGGCCGGCGGCCCGCATAAGCTCATCATCGGTGCGGCCGGCTCCGACGCCAAGCAGGAGATCGCCGACGTCTACTTCGGCGAAGTCTGGATCGCCTCCGGGCAGTCGAACATGCACTGGACCTTCTCGCACAACATCAAAGACAAGGAACAAACTCTCAGCGAAGCGAACGACCCGCTGCTGCGCCAGTTCACCGTGAAGAAGGGGCAAGCGAAAGAGCCTGCTGCCGATGTCGCCGGGCAATGGCTCGGCGCGTCGCGCGAGAACCTGTTGGTCGACAAGCAAGACGGAGCCTCGGCCGTTGGGTACTACTTCGGCCGTGAGTTGCGCAAGGAGCTCAACGTGCCGGTCGGCATCATCAACTCGTCGGTCGGCGGAACCCCGATCGAGCTCTGGTCGCCCAAAGGGGGGCTCTACAACAACATGATCGTGCCGATGGGGCCGCTCGCCGTGCGCGGCGCGCTGTGGTATCAGGGAGAGAGCAACGTCTTCAGCAAGTCCGGAATGCGCTACGTCGATTTGCAAAAGAAGATGGTCGCCGCGTGGCGCGAATCGTTCGGCAAAGACATGGCGTTCTACTTCGTGCAGATCGCGCCGTTCAACTACAACGGCCGCCCGAACTCGAAGCTGACGGCGGACGCCTTGCCGGAATTCTGGCAAGCGCAGACCGAAGCCGCGAAGCAAGTTCCTCATAGCGGCATGGTCGTGATCAGCGATCTCGTCGAAAACGTGAAAGACATCCATCCTTCCGACAAAGCAAACGTCGGCAAGCGGCTGGCGGCCTTAGCTCTCGCCGGCGACTACGGTCGCAAAGACGTGACCGTCAGCGGGCCAACCTTTAAGGAAGCGGTCGCCGATGGCGCCGCGCTCCGCGTTCGGTTCGAGAACGTCGGCGCAGGACTCGCGAGCCGTAACAAAGAGCCTCTGTCGCACTTCCAGTTGGCCGGCGAAGATCGCAAGTTCCATCCGGCCGAAGCGACGATCGAAGGAGATTCCATTACCTTGCGCAGCGCGAAGGTCGCGAAACCGGTCGCCGTTCGTTTCGCTTGGGACGAACTCGCCATGCCGAACCTGATGAACAAAGCCGGCTGGCCTGCCGGCAGCTTCCGCAGCGACGATTGGAAGCTCGAAGAAGAAGCTGCAGTGAAGCCGGCAGCGACCAAGGAAGCGCCGGCAGCATCGAAGTAAGTACCTGTCTCGCACCGCAAGTGATTATCCCGATTCGCCCGTTCCGATTATTCGCACTTCTCTCTCGCCCTTGTTCGGAGTTCATCGCATGCTTCGTCATCGTCTGTTATCGATCGCGTCGGCACTGGCCGTCGTGTCGTCGTTCTTAATCGCCGGCGCGTCGTCGCCGGCTGCCGAGCCGCCCGCCGTAAAGAAAGAAGCGGAGAAGAAAGAGGCGGCTCCGGTCGTCGAGGCGCCGATCGTGGCGCCGCGCGAAGGGAAGCGCGAAGTCATCGAGCTCTTCAACGGCAAGGACCTGCAAGGCTGGGTCGGGCACACCGGCAAAGACGGCACGAAGCCCTATTGGAGCGTCGCCGACGGCGTGATCGTCGGCCGCAACGAAGAGGAAATCAAAGTCAGCACGTACCTCCTCACGGAGCGTAAGTTCACCGACTTCCGGCTCACGTTCGATTTCAAACTCGCGAAATCGGAAATGCATTCCGGCGTTGCGATCTGGGGAAAGCTCGCGCCCGAAAAGGGAGACCCGTTCACTTACGCCGGCCAACTCGTCATGTTCCCGTCGGGCTACGGCTTCTACGATCTTTACGGGCGAGCGATGATCCACCAAAACGCGGCCCTCGCCAAGCCGGTCGGCAAGCAACACGATTGGAACCACATCGAGGTTCTCGCGCAAGGCAACCGCATCCGCTTCGTGCTTAACGGCAAGCTGATCTCCGATTGGCGCGAGCCGCTGCCGGATCGGATCAACGAAGCGCCGATCGGCTTACAACTCCACTCGAATAAAGTCCCGCAAGAAGTGCAGTTCAAGAACGTCGTCGTCGAGACGTTTCCGGAAGACAAGCTCCGAACGGTGACGGAGGTTACGCAACAGCGCACCGAAACCAAGCTCAAGCAAGTCTCTTTCAAGAAGCCTGCCGACAAGAACGCGGCCGACAACGATGACGGCAAAGCCGAGCCACTGGCGTTTACGCCTGCCTGTTGCGCCGGGCTCGGCGACGTGAAGAAATTCCGCGTCTACTTCGGCACCTACACGGCTAAAGACAAGAGCGACGGCATCTATCGCTCGGAGCTCGATCTGGCGACCGGGAAGCTGAGCGCTCCGGAGTTGGCCGTGGCGACGAAGAGCCCTTCGTTTCTCGTCGTTAGTCCGTCGCGGAAGTTCGTCTATGCGGTCGGTGAATCCGGCGGCAGCTCGCCGGACGGCAAGACGAAAGGGGGCGCGGTCAGTGCTTTCTCCGTCGACGAAGCGACCGGCAATCTGACGTTCATCAACGAACAATCGTCAGTCGGTTCCGGCCCTTGCCACATCACGATCGACAACGCCGGCAAGAACGTGCTGATCGCCAACTACGGCGGCGGCGACTGCGGCGTTCTCCCGATCAACGCCGACGGCTCGCTCGCTCCGATGAGCAGCCACGTTCAACACGCCGGCGAAGTCGCCGACCCGAAGCGGCAGCGTTCGCCGCATGCCCACTCGATCAACCTCGACCCGGCGAACCGCTTCGCCTTCTGCGCCGACTTGGGTCTCGATAAGATCTTCATCTATCGCTTCGACGGCGCTTCGGGCAAGCTCGCGCCGAACG
>JAIOPP010000112.1 GCA_021413845.1 Planctomycetia bacterium
GATCTCCAATTCCGCTTCCCGTAACTTCTGAATGATCTGCTCGACCTGCAAACGCTTCGTGCCCATGATCCCCTCCCTTTTTCAAGTGATGGTCGTCAGTCTACGACTGACGACCGGACTCGTTTAAGGGGGGCAGGTCAAAGGCGCTCGACGAACCCATTTTGATCATCAAGACCGCGTGGGGCGGGAAGAGCCTGCATACTGATTTCCGTCCGCCGAGCGCGGGGCCGTATCAGCTCAACGACTACCAGAAGAAGCTCTACTACGGTCCTCCCGGCCACGGCATACCAAAGGACATGGACCGGTGGCTCGTCGATAAACAGCAGGAAACGGGGCACTACTACCGGTTGATGATCGAGCATGTGAAAAAAGTGCTCGCCGACCCGAAGCGCGTGGTGCCGAACTACGACCCGACGCAGGGCTACGAACTGGCCGGTTTCATTTGGCTGCAAGGTTGGAACGACATGGTGGATGGACACACGTATCCGGCGCAGGGCAAGCCCGGCCGCTTCGACCTCTACGGCGAACTGTTGGCGCACTTCATCCGCGACGTGCGGCGCGATGTGGGCGCGCCGAAGATGCCATTCGTCATCGGCGTGATGGGGGTCGGCGGTGCGAAGGCGAATGCGGATACCATGGAGTTTCGCAAAGCGATGGCGGCACCGGCGGCGATGCCGGAGTTCAACGGCAACGTCTTCGCCGTGCAGACCGCACCGTTCTGGTCGGAGGAACTCGGCGACATCGACAAGAAGTATGGGGAGGTGCGGCAGATGCGCCACTACCTCGACTCGAAGCACAAAAACTACGCTAACGCCGACGGCACGATGACCGAAGAGCAAAAGCGCGACCACATGAAGAAGTTCGAGGCCGAACTGATCTCACCTGCCGAAGTCGCGCTATGGAAACGCGGAGCCTCCAATGCGGGTTATCACTACCTCGGCTGCTCGAAGACTTTCGCCCTCATGGGCCGCGCGTTCGCCGAGGCCACGCTCGCAATGAAAGAGGACCAAGATCGTCGATGATGGGCACCGATGCCGACGTGGCACTCTCACGAATCAGCGTCACACGGCCGTAGCCGCCGAAGATGATTGGTATTTCGCCAACGTGCTGCGCGATGACCAATTGCTGCAAGCGGCCTTGAAACGACACGACATCTCATCCGTGCGACTCGATTGGGCGAGTCCCGATGTCGATTGGTCGCAGTTCCTCTGCCCCGTCTTTCGGACGACCTGGGACTATTTCGTGCGGCGAGATGAGTTCACGGACTGGCTGAATCGCATTCGGAGTCAAACGCAACTCTGCAACGAAGCGGCGCTTATCGAGTGGAATATGGATAAGCTCTATCTTGGCGATTTGGAAGGTAATGGCATCTCGATCGTGCCGTTGAAGTTCATCGAACGGGGCAGTGAGATTTCGCTGCGCGAACTGCTCGACGAATGCGGCTGGGACGACGCGATTCTCAAGCCTTGCGTGTCCGATGCGGCCCGTCATACATATCGAGTCGATCGCGCCGCCGCCACCGCACTCGAACCGGTGGTGCGGCGATTGTTGGTCGACGAATCACTCATCCTGCAGCCGTTTTCGCCACGTCGATGCCGACGAAGGCGTCCCACGTGGGTTCGCTCGCGGCCTCGCTCTTCGGTTCGCGGGATTCCATACGGGCCCTTTCTTGCGGATGCGAGCTCGACGACGCGCGTCGGCTCCGGCGGTTGTTCGGGCTGAAGTACGGGACCGACCGGGATCAAGCTCCCCGACGGCGTCGTTAACGCCAAGAAGGTAACGATCTCCGGCCGGCCGCCGCATTGAACCCGATGAAGGATGCCGCACACGTTGGCGAATGCGAATCCCGAGATCCTACTGATCGGAGCGATCAGTTTAATCATTCTGTTCGGCAAGCCGCTGATCAATGTCCCTTGGGTGAAGCTAATCCCGGCGCCGCTCATCGTCCTATTGGTCGCGGTGCCGCTGGGAATGTATTTCGACTTGCCGCATACGCACACGTTTTCTTTTCTCGGCCACGATTATGAACTAAGCGAGAAGTATTTGGTCAGCGTGCCGGAGAACCTGTTCAACGCCATCACCCATCCCGACTTCTCCGCGCTAGCCCGACCGGTCGCTTGGAAATGGGTACTGATGTACTGCTCGGTTTCGTTGCGCTGCTGCCGTTCGCGATCCATCTGATCCCGTTGGCGGCGCTGGCGGCGATGCTCGTGTATACCGGTTTCCGCTTGGCTTCCCCCAAAGAGTTCATCAACGTCGTTCATATCGGGCGAGAGCAGTTGATCGTTTTCATCGCGACGATCTTGGGAGTCTTGGCGACCGATCTGTTGGTGGGAATTCTGATCGGAATCGGCGTGAAACTGCTGATCCACGTCGTCAACGGCGTGCCGCTCCGATCGTTATTCAAGGCCTACCTTGAAGTCGAAGATGTCGATGAGAAGACTTCGCTGATTCGAGCATCGCAGTCGGCCGTGTTCAGCAATTGGATTCCGTTCAAGCGACAGATCGAAGATCTCGGCCGGATTCAACGCCGCAACGTCGTCGTCGATCTCTCGGGGACGAAGCTGGTCGATCACAGCGTAATGGAAAGGCTCGAAGAATTACGCGAGGAATTCCACCACGACGGTTTATCGCTTTCGATCGTCGGGCTGGAAGATCATGCACAATTCTCGCCACATTCGTTGGCGACTCGGCGTCGAACGATGTCGCGGCTCCGACGCGTGACGATCGTCACCGAGCCCGAGGCTGAGGAAATGTTGGTGAAACGATTCATCGAGCTTGGGGCTTCCGGCTACACCGCGATACCTTGCCGCGGCACCGGTCGTCGCGGCAGCGAAGATCCAAGCGGAAGCCACCGAAAAGAGCAGGTGCGAATCGATGTCGTGGTACCGGAGAGCGCGATGGAACGAATCCTCAGCTATCTCCATCAAGACATACTTCCCAAGCATCGGGCCACCGTAACCGTCGAGACCGTGGAAACGCTCAGGCTCGACCGGTTCTGATCGCTTGAGCGTTCGTAAGCCTTGGCGATTCTCCATTGAAATCCTAGGGCACTCGGTACCAGTTGCGAGCGGCGCCGCAGCAGATCGCGGGTCGCCCGCATCTCGGCCGGATAAACGTAGGCCTGCGGGAACATGCCGCCCCGCAAGAGCCGCGCGATCTTCTCCGAGTCGATCCGGTCGTTCTTCGTCTTGCCGCCGTGGTTCGCCTTCGTGTACAGAGCGTGACCGAGCACGAAGTCGATCGCTTCGGCGCGGCAGAGATCGGCCAGCCAGTACCAGGCGAACATGCATTCGCAGCCGACGACGAGCCGTTCGCGATACGGTCGGATCAGCGCCAAGAACGGTTCCGGCCCGGCGTCCAAATTCCGCTGCTCCCGCGTCGTCCCCGCTTGATCGACGACGGTGACGTACATCTTTCTGGCGTGCAAATCGACGCCGCAATAGAATGGGTGCTCGGTCTGATAAAATCTCATCATGGCCTCCGTGGAAGAAAGAGACGGGTGAGCCCGCTGCACGGCTCGAGGCACGATCATCGAACCGTTGCGAGCCTCTCGGGGCATCGCAATTTTAATTGGGACGCCCGCCTCCGCCCGAAGCGGAGGCCATGATGAGTATCCAGTCGTTCTAC
This sequence comes from Planctomycetia bacterium, assembly GCA_021413845.1. Lineage (NCBI taxonomy): Bacteria > Pseudomonadati > Planctomycetota > Planctomycetia > Planctomycetia bacterium. Next base: position 3,631 of record JAIOPP010000112.1, read on the forward strand.
CTGACGCGGCGGCGTATACTCGGGTTTTCAATTCAATGTCCTGCCTGCCGCCGTGCAGGTGATCGACAACGTTCGGCTAGCGGAGATCGGCACGTGAAGCACGGCCTCATTCGCATCGTCTCGATCATCAGCCTCGTCGCGGCCCAACGGGGAAGGGATGCCCGTCCTCTGTCATCCTTTAATTCTCGGCATCCCATGATCCGTTGCGTCTTCCTACTGGCGATCGGCATCGGGGCATGGTGTTACGGCGCGGAAACCGGCTCGACGGCCGCCGACGGCGTGACTCCGGAATGTCTGCGACTTCGAGACTCTCTCCAGCGGATTCACGGAGAGCGACCGGCGTTCGCACCATCGACGAAAGCTGACGCCGTCGCTCACGGCGAGCAGCAGTTGGCACTCGTGCTGCGAGACCGGCCGCCGTTGGCCGTACATCTGAAGACCTCTTCGCCTCTCCGGTCGCGATTAATCTCCATGTTCCGGACGAACGAGGGCCGCAAGATCTACTGGTCGAATGCGATTTCGGACGAGCAAAAAAACGAGCCGCGCGCGACAACCGCGTTTGCCGAGTCCGGAGAAGCACGAGTGTCCGTCGCGCTTTCGAGAAACCAAGTCCCGCTGACTCATGACGAACTCTTGTCGACCTTGGTGTTCGAACTCCATAACGCCGGAATGAATGCCCCGAATTGGAAGCGAATCAACGAGCGGGCGGCAGCCAAAGAAATTTCACGAGACGAATATGTACGCGGAACTGCAGCGCTCGAATTCGACGCGATCACGGCGACCCGATTTTTCTACGCTTACGATTTTCTGCCGTGGGCGCAGCTTCATAACATCGAGACGAAGGCCGGCAACTGGTGGTGCGCCGAGGTCGATTCCGTCGACGACTATCTCGCGAAGTACGTGGACCGATCGGCTTATCCTTGGGTTACATACGGCCCACAATACGACCGAATCATGGCCCAGCGGGATCTTGCCGAAAAACGATTCGACGAAGCGCTAAGGAAATACGAAGAGCTGCTGAAATCCGAGGCTTCCGACGAAGTCTTGCTGCACGACTTAATCAACGCCGCGTATTGTTGTTCGAATCTGTCGCGGCATGACGAAGCCGTGCGGCATTTGCAGAAAGCCGTGAAGTCGGCAGTCGCCAAGCGTGACAACGCGGAACTACAGTACCGAATCGCGATCGAACAGGGGTTCCTCAACGACCTGGCCGCGGCCCGACGATCATTCCTGAGTTCGATCGCCGCGGAACCCGGCGGCCCCTACCATGCCCTGAGCTTGCAACGGAGGATCTCGCTAGAACAAGCCGCCGAAGACCGGGCCGCCCTAAAACGTTCGTATGAAGAGTACCAAAAACATTTCCCCCGCGATCCGTATCTGAAAACAATCCAAGCGATGATCGAGCCGTCCGAGTCGAGTCGCAAGAGCGACAAATGAACGGATCGAATTTCATTAGCCCAAGGTCGGCGAAGATCAACGCCTCCTCGAAGAAAGTTCTTCGGACTCCGGCTAGTCTGCGAGGGGCACCTTACCGAGTCCCGAATCCCGGAACTTAACCACAGCGGTATCTAACGAGTCGCTCCACCTGACGCGAATGCGAACCCGCTCGAGCGGTAGCAAATAGCGCCAATGTCCGAGGATTACCACCAACGCGGCGCAGACGAACGACAGAATCGTCGCAGAGACGATCGCCGTCGCGCCGATCAAGATCGATGTCCAGCAGGGTAGAACACCCTGACCCACACCGATTGACGAAACAGATGCTGCTCGGCACCTCTTAGATCGATGGGCTCAGGATTCCATTGGATCAGCTGCGACGAAACGTACATTCGCCTTCCGTGCCGACGTTTCGCAGCTCGCGGCCGCTGAGCAGGCGAAGGACGAAAAGGAAATTGAGATCGTCGACATCACGAAGTACTACACCGCCGGATGCCGCTACGTCATGAAGTGCAGCATCCCGCTCGAGCTCTCCGAGGTGGAGGCCCGGACAATATTAAGGCCATCGTGACTCGCATGAGCCCGGCGCCAAGCTAGTCGCCGGTCTGCCGCGGATGGTGCAGCGGCGTTTTCGTTTGCGGAATCGGCCGGTCCAACCAATGCCGTAGCCGACCGTAGAACTGCTCCGCCGACTCACCCTCGACTCGTTTGCACTCGCCGAAAAGTTTGCCGCGACGTTGGAGTTCCGTCGCACCCGGTGGCGTCTGTTCGAGCGAATGAACGAACGTCAACAATTGAGCGAGCTTTTCCTCGCAATGTTCCTCAACACCCAGCGCCTCCTGTCGGCTCTTGTGTTGAAGCGTGACTTCGCTGCCTTCCCGATTTGCTTTGCGGCTGCGGTCCATCCGGCTTCACCCTTCCGCTTCGGAGCTACACCACCTGGACGTTCTCGGCACACGGTCCCTTCGGACCACGACCTTCGGTGTACGTTACCTTTTGGCCTTCTCGAAGATCGTCAAACTCGACGCCTTGGAGGGCTTTGGAATGGAAGAAGATGTCTTTTTCCGCCGCCGTCTTGATGAATCCGAAACCTTTGTCCGTCAACTTCTTGATCGTGCCTTCGGCCATGACTGCTTTTCCAAAATGAAAACATGAATAATGCAGTCCGTCAGACGATTGCCGAGGGGATGCTGCTGCGGGAGATTATAGCCGGTCGTTGTGCCGTCACGCAAAGAGATCGGCGAATAACCGGGGCATCATGACGACCGTGGTTAAGGCGGTCTGCCAACATGCCTTCGAGAACTTGGGCCTCGGCAAGATCACCGCCCACGTCTTCTCGTTCAACGACGCCTCAGTCAGAGTATT
>JAIOPP010000113.1 GCA_021413845.1 Planctomycetia bacterium
GGAGACTATCGCGATCTTATGAGCGGCGTCGAACATTGCATCGAGCATGGCATCTCCGATCGCGATCGGGTTGGAGACATCGGCTGGAGCTACGGCGGCTACATGTCCTCCTTGGCGATCACACAGTCTAAGCGGTTTCGAGCGGCCAGCGTCGGCGCCGGTGTGACGAACCTGATGAGTTTCAACGGCACGGCGGATATCCCCGGCTTCCTGCCCGACTACTTCGGCGGCGAGTTCTGGGACGGTCTCGAGCCTTATCGAGCCCACTCGGCGATGTTTCATGTGAAAGGTGTCGATACGCCGACGCTGATTCAACACGGTGAGCGGGACGAGCGAGTCCCCCTGTCGCAAGGGCAAGAACTCTACAACGCGCTGAAACGGCAAAAGTGTCCGACTACGATGATCATCTATCCTCGCACGCCGCACGGAATCGAAGAGCCGCGATTGCTCTTGGATTGCATGACACGAAATATCGAATGGTTCGAGCGATATCTGCAAGCAAAGAAGTGAAGCTTTCCGAAATCGATCTGCTGATGGTAACGCGAGCGGCTACTTTTCTCCCGAGGAAAACACGACATGACACGAAGCCGCCGGCTGTCGATCCTGTTCGCTTGGGAAGTTTGCGCCTGGGGATCGCTGTTCACAATTACGAATCTCTTCGCCGGCGAGCCGAATCGTCGCCCGATCGCGGTCGAGGCGAAGCGAGGAATGGTCGTCTGCGTTTCACCGCCGGCGGCGGAGGCAGGAGTCGGCGTGCTACGTCGCGGCGGAAATGCCGTCGATGCCGCCACGGCCGTCGCACTGGCGATGGCCGTCACGTTTCCGGAAGCGGGAAATATCGGCGGCGGCGGCTTCATGCTCGTGAAGCCGGCCTCGACCTCCGACGAGCCGGTCTGTTTCGACTATCGCTAGACCGCTCCGAGTGTCTGCCGCGCCGATACATTCGTCAATGAGACCTCGCAACTCGGCCCGAAGACGGTCGGCGTCCCCGGCACGGTTCGGGGATTGGAGCTCGCGCATAAGCGCTTCGGAAAACTTCCCTGGCGCGACCTCGTGTTGCCGGCCGGCGCCTTGGCTCGTGACGGTTTCGCGCTCGACCCCGGCACTGCCGGAGCGCTCAACGGCCTCATCGCGAAGCATTCGGCGACTTTTCCGGAGTTTGCTCGTGTGTTTCGTAAGTCGGACGGCACCGTCTGGAATGCAGGCGATGTCTTGCGACAGCCCGATCTGGCAGCGACTCTGCAACGAATCGCAGATCATGGCCCCGACGATTTTTACTCCGGACGTACCGCCGAACTCATCGTCGACGAGATGAATCGCGGCGGTGGCTTCATCGCGCGCGACGACTTGCACGGCTACCGGGCCGTGGCGCGCCGTCCGATCCACGGCGTTTACCGGGGCTACGACGTCTATTCTTCGCCGCCGCCGAGTTCCGGCGGCACGGCAATCGTCACGATGCTCAATATTTTGGAGCGATACCCGCTGCGCGAATACGGCCGATACGATCCCCGTACTTTGCATTTAATGACCGAAGCGATGCGCCGCGCATACGCTGATCGGGCGAAGCACCTGGGTGATCCCGACTTCACCACGATTCCGGCCGAGCTCGTGACCAAAACCCACGCCGCGAACGTCGCGAAGTCGATCGAAGCCGAGCGTGCGACTCCGAGCGCCGCGGTCGCACCGGAAATCAAACTCGCCGAGGAAGGAGAATCGACGACTCATTTCTCGGTGATCGACGCCGACGGTATGGCCGTCGCCAATACCTATACGCTCCAAAACAGCTATGGCTCGATGGTCGTCGTCGCCCGCGGCGGCTTCCTGCTCAACAACGAAATGACCGATTTCAATTGGCGGCCGGGCATCACGGATCGGCAAGGTCGCATCGGCACGCCGGCGAACGTCGTCGCTCCAGGCAAGCGGATGCTCAGTTCGCAATCTCCGACGATCGTTGTTCGCGACGGACGTGCGATCTTGGTGACGGGAAGTCCGGGGGGACGAACGATTCCCAACACCGTGCTCAACGTTTTGATCAACGTTCTGGATTTCGAGATGGATATCGACGAGGCGGTCGCCGCGCCGCGCTCGCATCATCAGTGGTTTCCGGACGTCCTCAAGCTGGAAGCCCCGGCGGAGCGTGACGTCCCGTCAGTCGCGACGCTGCGGGCTTGGGGACATTCGATCGATCCTCGCCCGAGCCGCCAAGGCGATGCTCATTCGATTCTCATCCGCAACGGTTGCGTGACCGGCGCGGCCGACACGCGCCGCGCCGCTGCGATGGCGGTCGCCGAATAGCGGCGACGCTGCGGCCCGACCGACTTTCGCGACGTCTCACGATGAGTTGAGTTCCTTCCGATTCGTATCGAGTCCAATGATGCCCGACTTTCACTCGCTCCGTCGCAAGGTGGTTTCGGTCGCAGTCATCTCCTTTGTCGTGGCCTGCGGGTCCATCGGGCTTGCCGCCGAACCGGTGCCGAAGGAAGGCCTGCTGATTCCGAAAGACAAAGCGGCGGAGACGCGCCGCTGGGTACTAAGTCTGCGAAATGAGCCGCTGCTCGACGGTCAGCATGGAATCCGTACCGCGGCGGATCGCGCCGTCTCTCAGTGGCCGGCGACGCGCGCGGCCGTCGAGCCGCACGTGCCGAAGATGCTCGATCTTTTGTACGAGTCGAACCGGCCCGAGGTCGCTTCGCCGGATGTTCGCGAGGCGTCGAAAAAACTCGGGGAAGCTTTCCACGACATCGCCTTCCTCGGCTTCCTCTACTTTCTTACGGCCGAAAAGAAGTACGCCGACACGGCCTACGAGATTCTGGACCTTGCGGGACGTGTGCCGCGCTGGGGCTGGTTCAATTGGGACGGCTCGCACATGCCTCAGATTCACTACGGGCAGTACGTGCGGACGGCGGCGTTTTGCCTCGACTTCAGTTGGGACGGATGGAATGCGGAGCAGCGTGGCCGCGCGGCGCAGATCGTCGCCGAGAAAGGGGTCGAAAGCTACTGGCGGATCGTCAGCCTGCCGCCGTTCATGGCGATGCATCACTTGCGAGCCAAGAATCAAGGAAACAACGCACTCGCAGCCGCACTGATCGCCGCCGTCGCCGTCGGCGATTCGGTGCCTGACAACCGTGTTTGGTTCAACAGCCTGCTGCAGACCTATTGCTGGATCATGGCACACGACATCGGTTGGGCCGGAACTAACCTTGAGTCGGGCCTCGACGGCTACTGGACGGTTTCGATTCAAAACCTGTATACGGCCGCGGCAGCGCTCAACAACGCCCGCGGAATCGATCTCCGTGCGCATCCGGCGTTCGCCGAAGCGACATGGTATCCGATCATGCACGAAGCGACCGTCGGTACGCGCGACAATTCTTTCTCGAAGCCGTATCCCAAAGACGAGGTCGGCTTGTGGGGCACGATCGAACATAAACCGATCGAGTTGCCGTCGCGACCCGGCGGCAGCGCATGGTGGTACGACTATGCCGCGAGTTTCCCCGATTCGCCGGCGTCGTATTTCATCTCCCGCACGGCCGGTGGTCGGCTCGGCGGCGCTCATCAAAGCGGTCATGCCGAACTCTTGAACCTGCTCTGGGTTCGCCGTGCGACTAGTCCCGCAACTCCGCCGAAGCCGACGCTGAACTTTAAAGCGACGGACCGCGAAGCGATGTTTCGCTCCGGCTATGGTTCACCGCACACGTTTCTCAGTTTCAACGGCGATCTCTTTCTCTCGGCGCGCAACGAGATCCTCGGGTGCACGGGCGGCTTAGCCTGGCATTTTCCGTGGCATCAATATGCCGTCACGGAATCGGTTCTCGAAACCGAAGGCCACCCCTTCTCCCCGAGTATGCTGATCTACGACTCGTTCGACTCTCCGGTGGCAAGCTTCATTCGAACTCGCAGCGCAGCGAGCAACGTGAAGTACTACCGCCGAGCCGGCCAAGCCCGATCACATCAGGAGTATCGCGAACGAACTCGCGACATCATCTATGTTCGGTCCGAAGATCGTGACGCCGTTCACGACTACTTTTTGTTCGTCGACCGAGTTCGACACGACGAACCGAAATGGCACTCCTTCAATTGGCACATCTGGAGTAGGCCCGGCAACGAGGGGAGATACGAACGAGTCGACGATCGAACCGTCGTGGCCCGTCGTCCGAATGCGTCGTTGCTGCTGGCCACGCTTTCCCATGATCGGGTCGGCTACGAAGAACAAGCCATCCCATCGCAGCCGAACGTCTCTTACGTTTTCGACCACAACGCGCGACTCTTGCGTGGAATCGCCGGCGGCGTCACGAAGGTCGAGGCGGCGCCGATCGTCATTCCGGCGAAGCTCTGGAGCGATGCCGCTGCGGTTCGTGTCGACGGACGCGATGCAGCTTTGATCGTCGATCCGATCGGTAAATCACCGAAATTTCGCAGCGCGATCACGCTCGTGCCGGATTGTCGTTACGAAGCGAAAGTCGCCGCTTGCAAAGTACATGGCCGCATCTACGAAAACTTCGCCTGGACGATCGATCTCAAGCTGCTCGACGCCGCCGGCCGAACCTTGCTCGACGCGAGCGAAGCGGCCGAAGATCGCGCCCCGGCGACGCTGCGACTTAGCGATCCGTCGTCGAACGAGGCATCGTATTCCGACTGGCGGACCACCACGACCCACTTCACGGCGCCGGCCGGAGTTGCTGCGATTGAAGCGACGTTGCGGCCTGCTCAATACGGCCACTCGTCGAAGTTGACGCCCGAAACGAAGTTCACGCTGAGCGATCTGACGCTTGCCCCGCTCGGCGTTCCCCAGCGGGCCGCCGACGACTTCCTCGTAACGCTCGCGATGCCGCTGGAGAACGACGTTCCTCTGCCTCGCTACGAGGCGCGTCGGGTGGGAAGTCGAGTGGAAGCGGAAATCGTTCATCCTTCCGGAGCACGCGATCAGGTGATCGTCGAACGAGACGGAAAGGCCGAAGTTGTTCGTAACTCGGCCGGCGAGCGACGCTCGTTGGGCATCGGCGTGAAGCGACTCGAACCTGCCGCGTTCATGTCGTCGGAGCCCGTCAATGCGGCCTTTCTCAATCGGGACGCGCAAGTCACAGGCGATATCGTCGCGACGCAGCGAGCGGAAGTATCCGTTACCGGGCGCTCGCGAACGATCGAGCCGGGAGTTTATCGGTACGTCGGCACGTTCGCTCCGAATCTCGCCGCTGAATCTCTGCAAACGAACACGGTTGCGAATCAGCGGCGGCTGCGGGACGGATTGAAGCCGCTTGCCGCAGCCGCCGAAGCGGAACGTGATCGGTACGTTCTTCAAGGCTGGATAAACGTGGCGCGCGAGGCCATCGAGGTCACGGCATCAGGCACCCGCGACGTTCGCTTCGACGCGCGGCATGTTATCGATGACAAAACATGGGAGATGCCGCTCGACGGAGTGGTCGACTATACCCTCGGCATTATCGCGACGATGCAAAACGGCGGCTACGGACGCGGCGCAACGCCCTACGAAACCGATCTCGCCGAGTGGCCTCTCTATTTCCGCCCGACCTACTGGCTGCTCCCGCTGCGTAAAACGGGCGACCTCACGCTGCGGCTCAAAGAGCCGACGAGAATCAAGATGGTGCGGCTACTCAACACCACCAACGCCGGCTTAAACGACTTTGCGACCACTGAATGTCGACTGGAGTTTCTCGGCTCGAAAGATGACACGCCTCTATGGTCGCGACCGGTGACGTTCGGCAAAGCGTGGGACCATGCGTTCGACGCGGCGTTCGTACGGCCCGACTATTTCGCTTCGTACGGCGAATCGTTTCAGGGCATGCTCGAGCGGGGGGCTCGCGTTCCGTTCGGTGCCGGCTGGGTCGAGGTTCCGGTCGATTATGATAAAGCGGTGGATCGCGTTCGAATTCGGATCGACAAATACTGGGCGGGCGGCGGCGGGTTGAACGAAGTGCAGATCTATGCCCGTTAGAGTCGGATGCTGCCGCTTCGGCCCTCGGTCGATGCAACACATAGGGGAGGTCGCCATGAGAAAAGTGTCGGCGGCGATATTGATGTCGGTCTTGGCCTGTTGGCCGAGTCTTCTTCTTGCGCAAAAGCAACAAGCCCCCGTCGCTTACGATCTGTTGATCCGCGGTGGTCGGATTCTCGACGGGACGGGAAACCCCTGGTTTCACGGCGACGTAGCGATTCGCGACGGGCTCATCGTCGCCGTCGGGCGAGTCGCATCGGGCTCCGCCAAGACCGAAATCGATGCCTCAGGTTATTTCGTCGCTCCCGGATTTATCGACATTCATTCGCATTCCGACACGCTGCTGCTCGAAGACGGCGCCGCCGAGAGCAAGATCCGCCAAGGTGTGACAACGGAGATCCTCGGTGAGGGAGATTCCGCGGGACCGGATCGTTCACCTGATCCGGAGTCGCGCTCGGGCCGGTGGCCGACGCTCGGGTCATACTTCGCGGCGCTAAAGCGTTCGCCCCCTGCGGTGAACGTCGCCTCGTACGTCGGTCTGAACAATATTTGGCGGTCGCAGATGGGCTCTTCATTCGCACGACCGAGCGACGAGCAACGCGAGCGAATGAGGCAACTCATTGACGAAGCGATGCGCGACGGTGCGTTGGGGCTATCCAGCAGCTTGATGATGCCGCCCGGATCGCTAGCGACCACGGACGACATCGTCGATCTGTGCCGCGTGGTCGCGAAGCGGGGCGGTAACTATTCGACGCATGTTCGCAATGAGGGAACCGGCGTCTTCGATGCCGTTCGCGAAGCGATCGAAATCGCCGAACGTGCGAAGCTCCCGGTCGATGTGATCCACATTAAGATCGCCGATCGGAAGGAATGGGGTCGTATGCAGGAAATAATCGAGTTGATCGAAGCCGCACGCCGACGAGGAGTAGACGTTCAGGCGAATGTCTACCCTTACACGCGCGGCAACAACAATCTCTCCAGCATCATCCCTCCGTGGGCCCACGAAGGGGGCAACTCGAAAATGCTCGATCGGTTGAAGGACATGAAGCAACGGCCGCGACTGAAGCACGACATCGAACACGGCGTCGACGGCTGGTACAACCATTATACGGCCGTCGGGCGAGATTGGAGCCGCATGCTCGTCAGCGCCGACAATCGATACAAGGGCCTGACGATGGACCGCGTCTTAGCACTGCGCTCGGCCGGTCGATCTCCAGGTGATCCGCTCGACGAACTCTTCGACGTGCTGATCGAGCAAAGCGGCTCGGTAGGCACGGTCTACGCGCATCATACCGAAGAAGATATGACCGCGGCGTTGGTCCGCCCGTGGTGTTCGATCGGTTCCGACGGTTCGGCGTATGCGATCGACGGACCGCTCAAACGGGGCAATCCGCATCCGCGAAACTTCGGCACGTTTCCGCGAGTGCTCGGCGAATACGTTCGCAAGCGGCCGCTTCTAAGCTGGGAAGATGCCGTGCGAAAGATGACGTCGCTGAACGCCGCGAAGATCGGGCTCGTCGATCGGGGAATGCTCCGCGCCGGAATGGCGGCCGACGTGACGGTCTTCGATCCGTCAACAATCGCGGATCGAGCGACGTTTGAAGAACCTTTTCAATATCCGCTCGGCATCGAGTACGTCGTCGTCAACGGCCGAATCGCGTTGCAGCGGGGCGAGCGAACCAAGGAACGTTCGGGACGCGTATTGCGACACGCGATCGACCTCCCGAAGTAATGCTGCTTTGAAGCTCTGACGATTTCGACTTATTCATTATCCTCATATCGATCGACCGGAAGCCATCCCATGAAGCGCGATATCCGTTATTGCATAGCCGCGATTCTACTCAGCTCTTTCCTCGCACCGCTGACGGCGTCGGCAGCCGAGGAAGATGGGAAGCTGCGAATCGTGGTCTTCGGGGCTCATCCCGACGACGCACAATACAAAGCCGGCGGGACAACCGCGAAATGGGCCAAGCTCGGACACCACGTGAAGCTCGTCTCGGTCACCAACGGCGACATCGGTCATTGGCAAATGACAGGAGCTCCTCTGGCGCAGCGACGTTTGGCCGAAGTGAAGAAAGCCGATGCGATCATCGGAGCGGCCACGGAAGTACTCGATATCCACGACGGAGAGTTGCTGCCGACGCTGGAGAATCGACAACGCTTCATCCGCATCATTCGCCGATGGAAGGCCGACATCGTGATCGCGCATCGGCCATGGGATTATCATCCCGACCACCGCTACGTCGGCGTATTGATGCAAGACGCCGCTTTCATGGTGACGGTGCCGTTCATGTGTCCCGACGTCCCTGCGCTTAAGAAAAACCCTGTGTTCCTCTATTCGAGCGACGGCTTTAAGAAGCCCTATCCGTTTACGGCCGACATCGCCGTTTCGGTCGACGATGTCTTCGATCTTAAGCTCACGGCCATCCACGAAATGCCGTCGCAGCATTACGAGGGTGGAGCGAACGGCAGCGAAGAGTATGTAGCCAAAGTTCCGCCCCAGTCCGACGAAGCAGGCCGCAAGGAGTGGCTTCGTCGCCGCTGGACGGCGCGGCAAGGAGGTGAGGCCGAGCGCTATCGCGAGTCTCTCGTGAAATGGTACGGAGTCGAAAAAGGAGCTGCCGTGAAGTATGCGGAAGCCTTCGAGATCTGCGAATACGGTCGACAGCCGTCGACTGAGGAGATCAAAACCTTATTCCCGTTCTTCCCGTAGAATCCGGCCCGAAAAACCTCCCTACTAGGCCGCGTCGCGCGAGGCGTCGATGATCACGAAACCAACTCCGGAATCGGCTTCCCGTTTTCGACGATCCGGGTCGGCCGGCCGTTGAAGTCTTTGATCATCGTGTTCGCCGAGTCGATTCCCAGGTGATGATAAATCGTCGCCGGGAAATCGCCGGGTCCGCAACGGCGTTCGACGACGTCTTCCCCGCGCTTGTCGGTTGCGCCGATGAAACGCCCCGTCTCGATGCCGCCGCCGGCCCAGAGATTCGAGTAAGCGCGCGGCCGGTGATCGCGACCCGGTTGTTGCGTTCCGGCCGGAGCACCGGCGTTGCCGCCGCCGGTACTCACCGCATAGCTGATCTTGGGCGTGCGTCCGAACTCTCCGGTCACGACGACCAGCACGCGCTCGTCGAGTCCGCGCTCGTAAATACCGAAGCAAACGCTCCGGTGTTCATCCTCAACTGCAACGGCTCGTGAACGGACGTGGTCGTCGACATGCTGCGAACGACGCGAAGATCGTCGGCATGTTGCGCCAACTTCGGAAACAGCTCGCTGATCTCCATGCCGCTACGGCCGTGCTTTGGCGAACTTGAACGCCGAACGCTGGAGCTTGCCGCTCAAGCGCCCCATGCCGGCCGCCGTCTCACCGGCCTCTTTCTGATGATCCTTGATCACTTCCTCGGCCAATCGGCCATGATACGTTTCCAGTGCCGGCTTCGGGTCGAACGCGTCGATTGGAGATGGTCCCCCTTCGGGAAAGATATGGATCACATGCTTCGCTTTCGCAGCGAAGTGCGGCTTGTGCGGCGCGAGCGAATCGAGAGCCAGTGCGGTATCGGCCGCATGGATCATTCCGGCCTCTTGCAACAGCGCGAACAGCCCTAGGGAACCGATCCCCAAACCGGCCCGACGAAGAAAGTCGCGGCGAGAAGAGGAACCGGAACGGCCGCAGAAATCAACTTCCGACATACGTGAAATCTCAACCGCGGAGACTTTCAACCTGAACATTCATATTACCCAAACTCGAAAACGAACTCTATCGCGAGAGTTTCGCAGGCAAGCACATATCTCGATGCGACCTTGCCCACCCGAACGGCGGCAACTTCTCGGTGATCCGACATGTGCGACCTGGCCGACGGCTACCTTGTTTCGTCGCACAACCGATCGGAATATGCTGTCGAATCGGCAAAGCGGCGTTCGTGGCAACAAACGGTTGATGTTTCGCGTCACTCGGAGTCCGTCTTGTGAGTTCGATTCGCACTCTTAACGCGGCGATGCTGAACGCGGTCGTTCTGCTGACGTCGACAATCGCCATCGGTCAGACACCGAACCCTTTGACGGACGAACGGCGCCTGACGCTTCAAGATGAAGCGGATACTCTCGAACTCTCGCTCCGACGACTCCGTCTTCCACCTTCCGACGGCGCGGACGCCGCCATCTTTCAAAAAGGCCTCGCCTGGGCTCTTCGCTATGATCGCGAATTCAGCCCGGCCGATTTGAAGTTGCTGAATCAAGCCACGCTGCGCGGCAAGCAACGGATCGAAGCCCTGGAGCGAGGAGACCGACCCTGGCGAACGAAACGAGGCAAGACGGTCTTAGGCTACGTCTCGTCCGTTGATGGTTCCGTACAGCCCTGCGGGGTCATCGTGCCGAAAAACTATGATCCCGCGGTGCCGATCCGCCTCGATGTGGTTCTTCACGGAAGCACGCGGCCCGTCGGTATGAGCGAACTCCGCTTCATGAGCCGCTTCGACGACGGCGACGACTCGAAGGCCGCCGGCCCCGAGCAACCATTCATCGAACTCCATCCGCTGGGGCGGGTGGAAAATTGCTACCGTTGGTCCGGTGAGACGGATGTCTTTGAAGCGATCGAAGAAGTTTGCCGGCGTTATTCGATCGACCGCGACCGAATCGTCCTGCGCGGGATGTCGATGGGAGCGTCGGGCACTTGGCATCTCGGGCTCAAGCATCCGGATCGTTTCGTCGCCTTGGGGCCTTACTGCGGCTACGTCGATACGCATCGCTTCTCCGAGACGCCGATCTCGAACTTCGTTCGAGTCGGCCCGTTGCCGCCACATCAAGAGCTGGCGCTGCACATGCTCGACTCGGTCGACTACGCCGCGAACGCCGGATTGGTGCCCGTGATTGCCTGCATGGGTGAGAAAGATGTCTTCTTTCAAGCCCACGTGATCATGGAGGAGGCGATGCGGCGGGAAGGATTGAAGATGGTCAACCTGATCTCTCCGGGAACGGGTCATGTCGTCGATCCCGTGACGCACGCCGAACAAATGCGGCGCATCGCCGACTACGCTACCGAAGGAATCGATCGCCGCTCCGCCGCAATTCGGTTCGTGACGTGGACGCTGAAGTACAATCGGTGTCGCTGGCTGACGATCCTCGGGCTCGAACGCCACTACGCACGTGCCGAGTTTTCAGCTGAGTCGCGCGGCGACACGCTCGAAATCGCCGAACCTAAGAACATCACGCGCTTCGCGATCGATGTCGGGCAATTGCCCATGAGGCCGACGAAGATCCGGATCGGTGCTTTGGAGCTTCGGATATCGAAAGACCCTCCGGCGAATAACGCGATTTGTGTTGAACGACACGACAATTCGTGGCGCGTTCAGGACCCGAGGACGAGCCTTTCGCATCGCGGCAAGCGGCCCGGCTTGCAGGGCCCGATCGACGATGCATTTACGAGCCCGTTCTTATGCGTTCGAGGAACCGGCAAGCCCTGGAACCCTCGTGTGCAAGCTTACGCCGATGAATCGTTAAAGCGATTCTCCGCGGAGTGGAATCACTACTTTCGCGGCGACCTGCCTGTGAAAGACGACACTGCGGTCACGGACGAAGATATTCGTACTCGCAACCTGATTCTGTTCGGCGATCCCGGCAGCAATCGCTGGATTACCAAGGCGCTCCCGGAGCTACCGCTTACGTGGAATCGTGAAACGCTTCGTCTCGGTGATCGCTCCTACTCATCGGCCGACCACATCCCTGCGTTGATCACGCCGAATCCGATCGCCGGGGGAGGCGAACATTACCTCGTGCTCAATACGGGCCATTCCTTTCATGATGCGGAGCTTGCGAAGCTAAACTACCTTCTGTTTCCTCGCTGGGGCGATTGGGCGGTCCTCAAAGCGGATCGCGGCGACGTCGGCAGCACCGGCGTCGTCGATCATGTCGAAGCGGCGGGGTTCTTCGATGAGACTTGGAAAACTCCGCTTCCACCGGCCGAATAATCCACACTGAGTTCGTTCGACGAATGTCCACTAAACCTCGTGAGTTCGCCACGCTTTCGATCGATCGGAGACTTGTCGGGATGAATCTATCGCGATCGAACCTCATGTTCCGCTGGGCGACTGCGTGGCTCCTGGCTGCAGTCGGGGCGCATACGTCTGCGGCACCGCCACCCGCGCCCGTCGTGCCCGAGTCCCTTCCGTCGCACATTAAGGCGCTGCAGCCCGGCGTGAAGCTCACTTTGTTGGCCGAGCATCCCTCGTTGGTCACTCCGACCGGCATCGACGTCGACGCCGCAGGAAACATTTGGCTCGTGGCTTGCCACACTCACTTTCGTCCGGCGGGTTATGTCGGACCGGAGCACGACGAGATCTTGATCTTCGATCGCAACGGCGAGCATCCCCGAGTCTTCTACGATAAGACCGACGCCACGATGCAGTTGAAACTCGGACCCGACGGTTGGATCTACTTAGCTGAGCGAGATCGAATTCTTCGGATCAAAGACACCGACGCCGACGGCAAAGCCGATCGCGAAGAAGATCTAGCCAAGCTCGACACCGAGGCCGATTATCCGCACAACGGCCTCTCCGGCATGGCGTGGCATCCGAGCGGCGACCTGATTTATTCGCTCGGCGAAAACTTCGGCAAGACTTGGACGCTCACCGCGCGAGACGGCACGAAGCTAACGGGAAGCGGTGAAGGAGGCGTCTTTCGTTGCACGCCCGATGGAACGAAACTACGTCGCATCGCGCGCGGCTTTTGGAATCCGTTCGGATTGCTCGCTCGCTCCGACGGTGAAATGTTCGCTGCGGAGAACGATCCGGGAAGCCGACCTCCGTGCCGACTTCTAAACATCATTGAAGGGGCCGACTATGGTTATCAAAAGGCGTACGGGGATCAACCGATTCACCCGTTCGTCGCCTGGAACGGCGAGTTGCGCGGAACGTTAGGCATGGTCCACTCGTCCGGCGAGGGACCATGTGCGGTCGTCGAACTCGGCGGCGGCGTGATGATCCCGTCGTGGAGCAATCACTGCATCGACTACTACCCGTTAACTCGTCGCGGAGCGGGTTTCACTGCCGAACGGATCGAACTCGTTCGCGGCGGCGAGTTCTTTCGACCGGTCTGTATGACTTCCGGACACGACGATACCTTCTATCTGACCGACTGGGTCTTCAGCGCCTATGCGATCCACAAACGGGGTCGGCTCTGGAAACTGGAGATCGATCGCACTGCGGCGCCGTGGATCAAACCCTCCGCAGAGCCGGTGAACGACGACGCTCGCCTGGCGAAAGGTCTCCGAGAAGGGAACGAAAAGCTACCGCAAGCCCGGCTCTTCGAGCTGGCGCGCAGCGCGGATTCCTATCTGAGCGACGCGGCGCTGTCGGCCCTGGCCCGCGAAAGCAATTCGTGGACGGCCGAAACGATTCGCTCGTTGCCGGCCCGAGACCGAGTCTGGGCGCTCGTCGCTTTGCGGCGCGTCGACCTGAACGACCCGCGCTGGGTCGAACTCTTGCTCCACGACGCGGATCCGGAAGTACGTTTCGAATGCTTGCGCTGGATTTCGGACGCGACGCTGGTTCGCTTCAAGCCGGATGTCGAACGAATGCTGTCGCAGCCGGATCTCGACTTTCGGCTGTTCGAGGCGGTGCTGGCGACATGGAACACGCTACGAGGTCGGCCGGCGGCGGGTGTAACCGAACCGGATGTCCTCTTCGAACGCATAACGAGCCCCGCGACGCCGACTCGACTCAAGGGCTTCGCGATGCGACTGATGCCGTTCTCGCATAAGCAGCTCACGACGACGCTGCTCCGCGAATTGTTGGCGCAGAATGACCCGCTGTTGTCGCTCGAAGTCGTCCGCACGTTAGTCGGACGCGGCGACGATGAATCTCGCAACGTGCTGGCCGGGATCGTAGGCGATGAATCTCGCTCGCTCAACCTGCGAACCGAAGCCGTCGTCGGTTTGGCCTCTTCGAATCGAGCCGAGCATCGAGAGCTGCTCGTCAAATTGGCCGGCGGCGAGAATGCCGCCCTGCGCGATGAGTCGCTGCGCGCGCTTCGCGGCTCGGAATTAAGCCCTGCCGAACGGCAAGCGGTCACCGGCGTCGAGGCTCGTTATCCGGAATCCAAACAGTCGGTTCGAGCGCTGCTCGATCCCGGTTCGCCGGCGATCGGTAGACCGCAGCCGGAGGATACCGCCGCCTGGTTGGACCGGCTCGATAAAGTCCCCGGCAAGCCAGATCCTGATGCCGGACGACGGGTGTTTTTCAGCTCCCGGGTCGCACTTTGTGCTAATTGCCATCGCCATAGCGGCCGAGGAAACGTCGTCGGCCCCAATCTCAGCCTTGTGAATCGGCAAGGAGATCGGCGCGCAACCTTACGCTCAATTCTGGAGCCGAGCCGCGACATTGCGCCGCAGTATATTCACACGACCTTAGAGCTTGCGGATGGAACGACGTTCAACGGGATTCTGCTGCGCTCTTCCGGCGTCGAGGTCTATCGCGACGCGATGGGAAAAGAACGCACCTTTAAGAAAGAGGAGATCGAAGACTCCAAGCAGTCAAAAACGTCGTTGATGCCGAGCGGCCTCTTGAACGCGCTCACCGACGTCGAGATTCGCGACTTGCTGGCCTTCTTGATGGAGCCAAACTGAGTCGACTGGTCGGGCTTCGCAAGACGCCGGTCCGACGGTTGTTAGCGGCGAGTCGACTCAAGGTGCAGCTGCCACTTCAGCCAGGCGTGCAACGTCGACGCGAGACGCGCATAGCCGGCCGCATTCGGATGGACGCCGTTGATCTCAGGGTAACCGTCGACGACGTCGAGATCGAGTTCCGTGGGGACGACGAAAATCCGTTCGGCCTCGCGACCGCCGAAATGCTTGAGTTGACGCTCGACAAGCCGAGTCTGAATGCGCAGCCAGCCGGAGCGCGGGTACTTGTCCTTATAGTTGGCCTTAAACGCTTCGTCCCGTGCATTCGGCGGTGGTGTCAGACAGACAGCCAACTTCGCTTCCGGCGCCGCGGCATGAAACGCGGCCAACAGTCGATCGGCTTGCGCGAAGACTTCCTCGATATGACGATCCAGCGCCGGCGCGTCGTCGGCCGGCGCCGCAAAGCAATCGTTGATGCCGAGCAAAAACGTCACCACGTCGGGCCGACGTCCGCCGCAAGAGTCGTTGAAGTAACGCGGAACATCGAGCCCCGGCTTGCCGTCCGGCCCGACGAACACGAACGGGCTGCTCCGAATGCGCTTCGCCGGATCGGGCTTCGGCGCGTAGTGGCTGACGAACGTCCGCCATTGCCAGCCCCCGTAACCTTCGTGCGCAACTCCGGCGACGGCCGACGGCGGACGATGAGTTCCGAGCATCGTCCACTTCGGGTTGCCCGGTAAGCTCAGGAGTCGCGCCCATTCGTTGGGATAAAGGGTCGCATGCGTGAGACTGTCGCCGACGATCAGCAACGTCAAGCCTCGGCCGGCACCCGCATCGGCCGGGGCGATACAAAGTTCGGTGGTCGCTTCGTCGAGTAGCTTGCCGTCGGCGGAGCGTGCGCTCACCTTCAAACGGTATCGACCGACTGAAGTGCTACGCGGTGTCAAGCTGAGCCGCTTCGGACTTGTCGGTTCGACATTCTCCTGCTTCTCGATGTCTCCCGCCGCCCCAGCTAAGTCGACGGAGAATCGCAGGTCGTGCGGCGCATTCGCCGGCAGCAAGTTGCCGAAGTCGATTCGGAACTGCTGCCCGACCACGGCGAAACATTGTAGGGGCAGCGTAAGTCGCAACGACAGGTCGGCCCCAGCGGACCCTCGATCTTTTTCATTTGTGAGCGGCGTAGGCGGCGTCTCCGCCGACGAGCCGACCAAGGGAAGTGCACCGAACCCTTCGGCGATGGCAAAGAGACAAAGCAGAACTCGCCGCCGTATCAAAATGTTCATCGTGGGCTCCGGGGAGGAATCAATTCAGGGCCACGGCTGAGTACAAGCCATTCCGAATGCATTCGAGTTATCGACGTTCTTCTGTGAAAAGGGGTCGAATCATCAAGACGGTCGCGCTAGTCGGCGGCCTTCGCGGGCTGATCGTTATTATGGTCGTGTAAGTTCTTTCGATTCGCGAATCGGAATCGCTTGCGCACGTCGGCGATCAGTTCTTCTTGATGGGCATCGAAATGACTAGTCCGGCGACGCGGTCGTTCGTGCTCTTACGATTCGGCAGGTGGCACTTGAGGCACTCGGAGCCGAGCGTAATCGAGCCCACGAATCGAAAGACTCCGTGTTCCGCGGATTCGAATTCGGGCCGGCCTGACGCCGGCGCCATCGCGGCCTTCTTCTCGAACTCGTCTTTCGGGTTGTGCTCGACATTCATGGCCTGCGCATCAACGGCCAGCCAGCGGAGTCGGACGTTGCGGCTTTCGGCGAGTTCGCGAAAGACTCTCTTCAGCGCGACACCGGGAATGGTGAGTTCTTCGTCTTCGCGATAGTAGTGATGATGCACGACATGCAGCGTCGAATGAATCGTTTCATGCAGGAGTTTCGCTCGTTCGCGCGCTTCGTTCGCGGTCGGCAGTTCGGCGGTGGATGCCGTGGACTTGGGCGAGTCGTCGGATACCGCCTCGCCGACAAAGAAGATGCCGAACACGACGGTAGCGACGAGCGCTACGGCCGGCTTCGACGTTGCGACTCGGTTCATTATCGCCTCCGAACGGTACGAGACACGAGCGAAACCTTGAGGACGGCATTGCAACGACCGGAGTGTTATTTCACTTCGACCGGCATGCTGATCACCAGTCCGGCGTAGCGCTGGGTGTTGGGGCGATTGATCGAGAACCCCGTGTGGCAACTGACGCAACCATTGCCCAGTCGGACAGCGCCGACGCGGCGATAAATTCCATTTTCGATGACTTCGAACTCTTCTTTTCCGGCGGCGATCGCGGCGGCCGCGTCCTTCTCGAACTTCGTGCTCGGTTCATGATCCACGCTCATCGCCGTCGTATTCACGGCGATCCAGCGCGACTTGATCGTGTCGCTTGCTTCGATTTCTTCGAACACGTCTTCCATGGCCCGAGCCGGCAAGACCGAGCGATTGGCGTGGAAATAATGGCGGTGCATCGAGTCGAGCGTTGCCAAATAGACGTTGTGCATCAGCTTCGCGCGATCACGAGCCGTGGCAACCGTAGGTCGCGGTTCCGCTTCGGCTTTCGTCGTCTCGCTCTCCGAAGGCTCGGCACACAGGACCAACGTCGCTCCGACGAAACCGAGCGCTACGGCGATGCGCAGGACGGTTCCGAATGGGAAACTCATGATGCGACTCCTGATGGTAAGGTATTTCTAATTCCGAGGGCCGCGAGCCTAATTGGATGTCTCTATCCAATTACAAGATTAGCAGCCCAATATTTGGACGTCAACGTCCACTATGGCCGTCGAATTTCATCGGGCCGGTGGATCAAGCGCCCGCTTAGAGTCCGTATATCGAAACGAGTCACCTCCATGTCTATTCGGCTCAACGGTTGTTCGAACGGATCGGACGCGCCGCTCGTTGCTTGGCATCGAGTCACCGATTCCGACGTTGATGGATCGATGCCGTGATTTCGCCGGCGGCCTTTTCAGCTGCAGCTCTTTGTTCGGCCGTCAATTGTTCGGCGTACTTCATCAGTTGCTTCTGCGCGGCGGGATTCTCCGGAGTCGCGGCGACCTTAGTCCAGGCATAGGCCTGAACGAAGTCTTGCGGTACTCCCCGTCCGGCGGCGTAGAGCGATCCTAGGATTCTTTGCGAGTTCACCTCGTTTTGTTCGGCCGCTTTGCGATACCATGCGGCTGACTCTACGTCGTCTTTCGGAACGCCTTTCCCGGTAGAGTACATATGGCCGAGGTTGTATTGCGCGTGGGCGCTGTTCTGAGCGGCTGCCTTACGAAACAACTCGATCGCGCGATCATAGTCGCGCGGTACACCTCGAGCATTGGTGTACATGACCCCGAGCATGCTTTGGCCGCGGCGATCGTTCCGCTCCGCGACCTTGCGATACCATTGGGCCGCGGCGGCATCGTCTTTCGCCGTACCCGTTCCCTTGCCGTACAACCCTCCGAGTTTGTATTGGGCATCGATATCTCCCATCTCGGCCTTAGTCTTGGTTTCCTCAAAAAGCCGAACGTCGGCAGCCGGCGGCTCGGCTCCGCTTGATCGCGGCTCTGCGGCCACGGTGGCGAACAGACACAAGGCGAGCGTCGAGTAGTTCATTCGGTCGTCTCGCTGCTGGTTAAATTTGAAAAGAGGCGTACCTGCGCCGGCGCCACGAGCTTTTTTGAGGGCTGTAGCGAGCGGGGTTTTCAGCGGTTCGTCGCCGTCGACGCGGATAGCAGCGAACGGACCTTGGTGATGATTCGGTCTTCGACGTCGAGCGTGAAGTCGTTCGCCGCTTCGTAGCCTCCTTCGACGGCCACTCGTCGGCTTGGTACATAGCCGGAGTAATCGTTCGAGTAACCGGCCACCCAGACCATCGGCGCTTTGATCTCTTGCTTCACGCGGAGCGCATAGTCGACGACCGTCTCGCTGCCGAGCGCGACGAGCGTTACCGCGTCACCGAAGCGCACGACTTGCACCGGATAGGCGTGGCTCGGCTTGCCGGAGTTGCGAGTCAACTCGACGTCGCTAATCGCAGCCTGAATCGAGCCGGCCAACGGACGCGTTCCCGTGTTCAGAGCTGCGATGACCGAGTAGGCCAAAGTCCGCCCATGATGTTCTGCTAACTCCAACGGCAACAGGCCGGGAACTTCGTCGCGACGGGGGTAAGGATTCTGATCGCCGCCGCAACCGTTGACGAACATCGCCACTGATTCGGGGTATGCTTGTTGCAAACGCTCTTGCGCGAAGCCGGCGTAGTCGCCGTTGAATAAGTACCGCGGCTCGGCGGGCGGAACGGTCACCGAACTGAGCGTCGTATTGTGGCAAGCGTAGCCGAACGCGATGGCACGAAGCGTTCCGCTCTCGTCGCGGACGGTCAACACCGGCACGTCATGATCGACCGGGCCGTCGTATGTCGGAGCGTGCTTAGCGTTCACATCGTCGGCGGGCAAGGCGTAGTTGCGACGGCGATTCATGGCGAAGCCACAGCGGGCGCGCGCATAGGCGACCGCTACCGGTCGACGACTCTTCAGCGATTCACCGACGAGTCGGACCAAAGTCTGCTCCAAGAACGCCTGATAGTTTTTGGCTTCATCCTCGCGACCGGCGCGCGGGCGATACTCGGGCCCGCAATGCGTATGCGATGCATTCAGCAACAACCGCTCGGGAGGCAGTCCGAACTCCGCAAGGCAGCGCTCGGCGACCGTGTTGCGAACGTCGCGACGAATGCCGATGAGATCGGTCGTCACCAACACGAACGGCTGACCGTCGCTCCCTTCCAGCGCCAGCGCTTTGCCGAACAAGTCGCGGGCCACACCCTCCGAAGGCTTTGTTCGCGCCGCGTAACCGGCCATCCACATATTCTCTTTGGGCGTAATGACGGCGGTCGCCGTGCCCGCTTTCCAGTTAAGTTTCGTCGCAACGGGCTCCGGCTTAGCGCCCGTCGGTACCGTTTGTCCCCGGGCAGTTTCGCAGAAGGTGGCCGAGACGATCGCGGCGATGATCGCCCAAGCTTGAAGTCGCAACGGTTCGTTCATAGGTCGGATGGGTTTGAGAGCGGAGCAAATCATTGAGAACGTTCATGAAGCGGAACGTGACATCGCGTGCTTCGATTCGGAGGCGCCGACGCAAGCTCGGTGCGAAGCTGAATTAGACGCTGAATCGGAGACCAACGCGGTACCGGGACGCCTGACTTGCAAATCGAACGACACGCGGGCCGAAAGCTCTCGCGCGTGGCCGGTGTTCGCCGCGCGAAACGGGACGACGCTCCGACTGCGCACTGAGCAACCGCAAAAGGCGCACGGCGTCTTCCCTTTTCAAAGAACCACGGTGTTCGCGCGGCACGACGGAGCTTCACGATCGGCTCGCACGAACGCTTCGAAAACTTCGCGGTTTTCCCGAAACCCGCAAAAAAACGTTGAACAGGCGTCAATTGAAAAATCGTTGGATCAGCGCAGTGAGCGACGAAAAAGGCCTGGAGCGCAGGTACCTCCGGGTCTTGTTCGGCGCGGTTGCAACGGCAGCCGCGAACGTGACGAACCGAATGTCAGAGCAACTCGGCGATCGGCTTGCCGCTATCGAGCATCGGTACCGGACGACCGGCTGGGTCGTTGTAGTGCAGGTCGCGGGGTAGTCCAAGCACATGGAACAGCGTCGCCATCAGGTCTTGCGGACCGATCGGAGTCGACTTCGGAACTTCGGCCTTGGCGGTCGATTCGCCGACCGTTTGACCCATCCGGAGCCCGCCCCCGGCCAAAGCCAACGTACTGAGCGGAGCCCAGTGGTCGCGGCCGGCGTTCTTGTTGATGCGCGGCGTGCGCCCGAATTCACCGGTGACGACGAGGAGCACCTTCTCGCTCAAGCCACGTTCGGCGCAGTCTTCGACGAAGGCTGAAACGGCCTGATCGACCGTCGGTCCGCGAGTCTTCATACCGCTCGCCACGTTGCCGTGCATGTCCCAGCCGCCGTAGGTTACGGTGACGAAACCGCAACCGGCCTCGCATAGTCGCCGGGCTTGCAGCATTTGCTCACCCAAGCCTGAGCCGTATTGCTCGCGTAGTTTCGGGCTTTCGCCTCGCACATCGAATGCATTCTTCGCACCGCCTAGGATGAGGCCGTAGGCTTGTTGCTCGAAGGAGTCGAACCCTTGCATGAGGCCTGAGACGTCGACATCGCGATTGAGGCGATCGAGCCTGCTGAGCAAACTGCGCCGATCGTTTACCCGATCCGCCGCAAGCGTCAGGTTCATGTTCGCGCGGGCTTGGCCGCCGGTCTCGAAAGGGGCGTACGTCTTTCCTAGGAACGCTGCGCCTTCCGCCCCGTTGCCGCCGAGCTTCACGTACGTCGGCATGCCGGTCTCAAGGTTGCTCGCACCGCGATAACGAGCCGTGATGGAGCCGTACGACGGTTTGATCGACTTCTGCCCCTGATCGGCACCGGCGAAGTCGTAGCCGGTCATCACGAAATGCGTTCCGCCCCCATGCCCCGAGTTCTTATGGGCGAACGAACGGACGAAGGCCATCTTATCGGCAACCTTGGCCATCTGGGTGAATCCGCCGCCGAGTTGAATGCCCGGCACGCTCGTATCGACCGCACCGACGGCACTGCGGTACTCGGAGGGGGCCGACGTCTTCGGGTCGAAGGTTTCGATATGCGTGGGACCGCCCCCTAACCAGAGCAGAACGACGGAGGTGTCTCTCGTCGGTCGTCGCGGCGCACTCGCCGAGGTCGCGGCTTGCGCGCGAGCTCGGAGTAGGTCGGGTAGGGTCAATCCGCCGACGGCCAGAGAGCCGACGCGAAGAAAATCGCGACGCGTGGTTCCGTCGCAATCACGGGCCGAACGGGGAGTACGGACGGTCAACATGAGATAGCTCCTGCGATCAAGTTCGATTCGTGGAAACGATTGCGATCGACGACTTCCCTTCGCTCGAAGCTCACATGCCGATCTTTCCAACATGGCTTCCGTGGAGCGCGATCCAAGCCCGGCGTCGCCAGTCATCCTAACGATGCACTCAGCCTATGTATCTATCGCGAACTAAATTCTTGACGTCGCTCTCCCGTGATTCCGACTCCTTGGTTTCCGCAGCCGGGTCTTGCCGCGCCGTAATGCTCAGGAAGGCCGGAAGGAAGCGTAGGCCCGTTTCAAGGCTTCGACCTTACCCCACTCCTTGGAAAGTTCGTTCCAGTGAAAGGCCATGATGCCGGTGGCAGGCTGCTGCGAACCGTAGTCCAGCACGGTTGCGACTTGTTCGACGGGAACCCGTTCTCCCCAATCGGACAATTGTACGATCGGCCAGATCCGTTTCGCTTCGTTCGGCTTTCCTGAAATCCGCAGCAGCTCTCCCAGGCGTCGGACCTGACCGGCCATCCAAGCCGGATCGCCGACATGCCCGAACCGAGCGTGATAAGGCATGATGCTGAAGATGTCGAGGTACGGCGCTTGCTCCGTGAGATCAATGGCGAGTTTGCGGCGAATGGCACCTTCATACTCGTCGGGGGACCAGGGGCAGTGAAACGTCCCAAGTAGTGCCCGAGGACGTGCCTCATCGAGTATCTCGCGGTACTCTCGGACCCAGTCGGTGAAGACACCGCAACGAAACTTCGTCCACGCATCGCGCTGCTTGCCGAGGAGCTGAGCGGAAGCGGAAGGCACATCCGTCGGCAGTTCGATTCCGGTTTGTGTCGTGAAGAGTCGCAGGGCCGCTGGCGAAAAATCGGTATCGGGGAGGCTCGGTTCGGCACGCTCCCAACTTGCATGGGCGTGGTGATAGTCGAGCCAGATCCCGTCGATCTCGAAGGTCTTCAGGATGCGCCGAAACTCCTGCATGCGCTCGCGGCGATAACCGGCATGAAACGGACTGACTCCCTGCCAAGCTTGAGGAGGCGGCGACGGCTTACCGTCGGGGCCGATCGGTGCGGCCTCGGGATGTTCCTTCAAATACGAGGCTGAGTGCATGGAATTGAACTCAGCGAAGACTTGCAGTCCGAGGCGGTGATAGCGTTCGATCTCCGCGGCATCCAGGTTTCCCGAGCCGACCCAAATCGCGTTGATTCCGTAATCGGAAGGGGTCTCTCCACGCTGGAGAATCTGACGAGGAAAGCCGCCGTAAATGCCGCGGACCTTGAGCCATGGGCGAGCTTGATTCGGCGAGGCCGACTTCTCGTCTTGAGCGGTGAGCGGAGTTGCCGTTCCGGTCGCCAGCATTCCGGCGGCACATCCTTTCAGCAAGGAACGCCGAGAAATCGATGATGCGGACGGGAAGTCTTCCGGCGGAATTGGAAACATCGGCGTAGTGCTCGGTGCTGAATCTAAAGGAACTGCGTCACCTAAGATTCTTGTCTCTTGACTGCACGCAGCTCGGTGACGCCGGACTGGTGCATTCTAATGCTCTTAAGGCCGATAGCTTCGATACGTCGGCCGACGACAACCCGAATGCGCCAAGGCCGCCGATCGGCAATTGATCACGCCGCGCGACTCCGTCGCACAACAGCTTGCGTGATCCCAAGAGCGGCAGCATTTAAGGGGCCTCACGAGACATTTGCGCGGGCAACGTGCCGACGCACTAGCTGTAAAGCGGAGCAATCACTTCGCCGGCGTTCAACTGGTGCGGACGTCCGAGTTGATCGATCATTTGCGATTGCGGATCGATGCCAAGCGCGGAGTAGATCGTTGCTCCCAGGTCGGCCGGATACCAGCCGCGGGTCGCCGGGTAGGCGGCTTGCACGTCACTGGCGCCGATGACTTGCCCGCCTCGCACGCCCGCTCCGGCGAACACGGCGGAGAAGACATTCGACCAATGATCGCGGCCTGCGTTGGCATTGATAATCGGCGTGCGGCCGAACTCGCCGGTGCAAACGACCAGCGTTTCGTCGAGCAGACCGCGCTCGTCGAGGTCGGCGAGCAGCGTCGCCAGGCCCTGGTCGAACGGCGGGAGCAGCGTATCTTTGAGGACGCGGAAATTGCCGCCGTGCGTGTCCCAGCGATTCATCGTCCCCATGTTGGCCTGCACGATCGGCACGCCCGCCTCGACGAGCCGCCGCGCTAAGAGCAGCGATTGACCGAAGGAATGGCGGCCGTAGCGGTCGCGCATCGCGGCCGGTTCGCGCTCGAGGTCGAACGCCTCGCGAAACTTGCCGCCGCGGGTGAGCATATCGAACGCTTCGCTCTTGCGCTGCGACATCGAGCGGACGCCGGCCGATTCGACGAGATCGCGCCGTTGTCGGTCGATACTTTCCAACAGGCCGTGCCGCGCGCTCACGCGCTGGACCGTGAGGCCCTCGGCGAGGCTCAGTTCGTCGAGTTGAAACTTCGGCGCGGCGGGGTCGCGCGTAATCTGCCACGGATCGTATTTGCTGCCGAGGAAGCCGGCATTTTGTCCGCAGAATCCGTAGCCGTTGTGCAAATAGGTCGGCAGATGCACGCCGGTAGGAAGTCCGTCGTCGCCGCCGCGCAGGTATTGGAGGCCCGAGGCGTAACATGGCCAGTCATTGCGACTGGCCATGTGCGTAGCGCCGGGCGGGTTCTGATTGATACCCGTGAGCAGGTAGTGCGTGCCGTGCTCGTGCGAAGGGAGCTTGTGCGTCATCGAGCGCACGACGGCGAACTTGTCGGCGATACCGGCCAGCTTCGGCAAGTGCTCGGAGATGCGCACGCCCGAGGCTTTGGTGTCGACCGGCTTAAACTCGCCGCGCGACTCCGCCGGAGCTTCCGGCTTCAAATCCCACATGTCTTGGTGAGCCGGGGCGCCCGTGCAAAACACGAAGATAACCGACTTAGCGCGCACGCGCGGTCCGGCGGCCGCCTGTGCGTCTCGCGCCGCCGACAGCCCGGAGAGACCGCAACCGAGCGCTGCCGAAAACCCGACCTGGAGAAATTCCTGACGCGAAACGCGAAGCGGCAGGGCCGGCTGTACGTCGGGCTGCATAACGATCCTCGAAATCGGGAAAGCGCGGTGGGGAGGCGCTAGGCGGGGGAGGCAACATGCATCAGTATGCGCGGATGCATACTTACTGCAAGGTGGGAAGGCTTTGTTATTGATAGCGGAGGATTTTCGGGACGGAATCTTGGCCATGAGACTTCCGTGCCATCGAAGTATTTTCGCGAGTGGCGAATCTCCTGCACTTGTGCAATCGCCGAGCGCGAGCGAATCGGCGTTCTATAACGGTCTGAATGAGACAGTGCCTGTCTCGTGGAAATCTCTCCGAATCGAAATAACCATGAACAGAATGCGCTCCATCCTATCGCCGTCTATTACGAGTCTCGGCGCGACAACTGTGAGGTTGCCGGCCTACCCCCCGGAGCGTGACGATTTGCTCGGAGCCTACGCTACTAAGACGAAGATTGATCGAGGCCGGCATCCCCTTCGTCATAGTCTCTAACCCGGGTGTGACATTGCCATATCGTGCCTCTCCGATTTGATAGCGGCGAGAACTCTCGTAGAGAAGTCCAAAATGTCGTGGCTCAAAACAAGGCTGAATATTCAGTAGTGGATGTCGGTCTCCGAGAGATCGCGTTGTTCTCTCCGCGCTTGCGGTTTAAATTGAAAGTCCCTCCGGTTCGTCTTTCCCGCCTCACGAGCCTCCACCATGCCCGGCACGAATGCCTATCGCGCGGATGATCTTGCGCCGACTCGTGCGCTGCTGCAGTCGCGACGAACGTTTCTGCGCGCGGGAAGTTTGGGGGCGTTAGGTTTGCAGTTGCCGCACCTGCTGGCGGCACGCGGCGATGCCGCCAAACGCCCGCCCCGAGCGAAAAGTTGCATTCTGCTGTTTGCGACCGGCGGACCTGCGCAGCAAGAGACGTTCGATCCGAAGCCCGACGCGAACGACGGCTATCGCGGTGAATTTCGACCGATTGCCACGAGCGTGCCGGGAACTCAAGTTTGCGAGCTGCTACCGCTCATGGCGCAACAGGCGCATCGTTACGCGATCATTCGTTCGACCTACCACGGTAGCAACACGCACGGCGTCGGAGTGCATTACAACCTCAGCGGTCTGAAGCACGCGCCACGGGCTCAGGGCGAACCGCAGAACGGACGGCTCGATCCGCCGTCGATCAGCGGCGTGATGCGTCAATTGCGCGGCGATCGTAATGGGCTGCCCGGCTCGGTGCATTTGCCCGTACGAATCGGCGACCAGAACAATTTTCAATGGGCCGGTCAAGGCGCGGGACTTCTCGGACCGAACTTCGATCCTCTGACGCTGATCGAAGAGTCGTGGATGCCCGGCACGATTCCGTCCGGCTTCTTGCCGCCGGCCGAGGTCGATCTCGACCGTCATCGTCGTCGAGCCGGATTGCTGTCGGGTTTCAACTCGGCCGACCGTCTGGAAACGCCGACGAACGGCGAGGCGTATCGCCGGTATCGCGACCAAGCCTTGTCGATTCTCGAAGCGAAGTCGGCGTGGGAGGCGTTCCTGCTCGACGGTGAGAAGCCTGCGACGATCAAGCGCTACGGCGACAATCGCTTCGGCCGCGGCTGTCTGGTCGCGCGACGGCTGATCGAAGCGGGCGTGGGCCTTGTGACGGTACCCTGGATGTTCCTGCACTCCACGAAAAACTTCGACACGCATTCGAAGCACTTTTCGGTCATGAAGGAACTGTTGATGCCGCCGGTCGATCAAGCCTTCTCGGCTCTGATCGAAGATCTCGCGGACCGCGGGTTGCTCGACGAAACACTAGTCGTCTGGACCGGCGAATTCGGACGCACTCCCAAGATCAACAAAGGTGCCGGCCGCGATCACTGGGGCGCGGTCTACAGCACGGTTCTCGCCGGAGGCGGCATTCGCGGCGGTCAGACCTACGGCGCGAGCGATTCGATCGGCGGCGAACCGGCCGATCGGCCGCTGCATGTTCGCGACTTTTTCGCCACGATCTACAAAGCCCTCGGCTTCGAGCATGACGCGAAAGTCATCGACCCGACCGGTCGCCCCCACTTTTTCATCGAGGGGCAGGCCGTCGACCAACTGTTTTGAGCACCGTAC
>JAIOPP010000114.1 GCA_021413845.1 Planctomycetia bacterium
ATAAACACGCTGTTCGCCACGTAGTCGAGCCACAAGCGGCGAGGATCGAAAACCTTTTTGCGGCGCAGGCTGAGTTGCAATCGGCCGAAGGGATACGTCAGCGCCCAGACGGCGTCGAGCAGCGCCGTGAACGGCGCTCCGTGGTTGCGCAGGAAATACCGGCGCCGCGAATCGAACCAGTAGCGCGGTCGACGCGGCAGCGCCTGCCCCCGTACCGTGACCCCCGTCGATTGCCCGATGAGGTGCATCACGCGGCTCTTCGGTTCGTACCAGCAAGAGAAGCCGGCGCGCGCGGCGCGAAGACAGAAATCGGTTTCTTCGTAGTAGAGAAAGTAGCCGTCGTCGAGCAGGCCGATCGTGTCGAACACCTCGCGGCGAATGAGCAAGCTTGCCCCGGCGACCCAATCGACGCGCGCCGCTTTCTCGGGCGTCGGCACCAGCGTGACGAAGCGTTGCAACAGCCGATGCACGGGACCGATCCGCAGCGATTCATCCAGCTCGCTCCAGAGCGATGGGAAGCGGAACGTCGAAAACTGCGCGGTGCCGTCGGGGTCTTCCAACCGGCTGCCGACCATCGCCGCCGCAGGATGATTCTCCAAAAACTCGACGAGCGACCGGATCGCGCCGGCGTGGACGCGCGTGTCGGAGTTGAGCAACAACACGAACTCGGGTCGATCACGGGCGAGCAGCGCCGGCCGAATCGCTTCGTTGTTGCCGTAAGCGAAGCCGCCGTTGCGGGGCAGAGGCTTGAGCGCGGCCCACTTGCTCCAGCCATGCTCGTCGATCGCGGCTTGTATGCGCGTCGTCGAGTCGTCGCCCGAAGCGTTGTCGGTGACGACGACGCGCGAATCGGCCGGCAAGCCATCGACCCCGGCGAGCGATGCGAGGCAATCGATCGTGAGGGCGGGAGTCCGGTAGTTGACGACGACGACGAGAACCTTCACGCGAATCTCTCCGAGCGGCGGTAGGGGATGCGAACGGGAATTCAGTCTTGTTTCGGATACTGTTTTTGCAGGTAAGCCGTGACGGCGCGAATGAGCTTCTCGCGCGGCACGCGACGGGAAAACGTGTGGTCGCCGCCGTCGATCGTCGTCAAGCGAAGGTCGCCGGTCTTAAGCCACTGCTTGGTTTCACGCGGCGCCTGGTACGCCATTACCGCATAGCCGGGATCGTTCTCGGCGAGAAACAGCGCGAGCTTACGGCCGTTTTCGGCGACGCGCGCGAGATCGGCCGGCAAATCGTTCTTCGTCGGATGCGCAAGCGGAATGCCAGGAGCGCAGGCGGCGCTCCGCGCGGTGCCGCGCTCAGGCTTCCGAAAGCGATGCGCGATTCGGCGTCCGAGCAGTCGGACCGCTTCGAGATAGCCGATCTCGGTCTTGCCGAGGAGAAACTTCCAGAGCTTTTTCGGATTCGTTGCGCCGGCCATCCGGCGATGTTCGTCCATCGCCTTCTCCGCCGCCGACGCATCGAACGGCATCCCGTCTTGCCAATAGAAGGTGAGCGGGTTGATGAGCACGCTCTCGAGAAGTTGCGGATCGCGCAGTTGCACGGCCGATTGGAACGCCGCGTATGCTCCCGAGCAAAGGCCCATCAACACGAAGCGCTCGGCGCCGAAACGGGCACGAAGTTCCGCAAGCGTTAGTTCGACGTCGCGAAACACGGTCGCCGGGTAGGGGTTGTTCTCGTCGCCAAAGTTCTTGGAAACGCTATCTCCGAGCCCTAGCGCATCGATGCGAATCGAGCGGAAGCCCTGCGCCGCGAAGGCACGGGCCATCTGCACGTACAGCCGGCCGGGTCCGACGTGGTTCGCGGCGCCGGAGTTCAACAGCACGATCGTCGGCAAGGCGTTCGTCGGTCCGGCGGTTTCCGTCGGCTCGCAGACCACGCCGAACAAATCGACGTCGCCGCCGAAGCGCAGCAAGCGCTCGCGCACGTTGCCCCAGGTCGGAGTTTCGCCGGTGCCGGTCGTTTGCTGCGCGATGATCGTCTGTTGCGGGCCGAGGCCCGCGCCGTTCAACACGGCCTCGAGCGCCAGCTCGGCCGGGCTTTCGGCACGGATGCGCGTGCCGAGCCACCGCGCGATTTCGGCGACGGTCTGTTGCGGCACTTGGCTGTAATGCGGCTCGGCCATCATTTCGGCAAACCCGGGGAGCGAGATCTGCTCGACCGGAATCTCGAACTGCGCGAAACGCTCGACCAACCGTTTATCGAACGGCCCGACTAAGAGCGCGTGAAGGCAGCTCAGTTCCTTTTGCAACAGATTGCATTTCACGAACTGCCCGGCGGTTTCTTCGCTGATGAGAAAGCCCGCGGCTTCGACGTCGCCGGCCGGAGCGTCGTCCGGACGAGGACGCGACTCGGCCAGTTGCTCGATCGTTTGCATCTGTCGCATATACGACTTGCCGCAAGTCGCCGGAGCCCAGAGGACGAGGTTGTCGCACTCGTCGTGACCGAGGGCCTCGACCGCGAGCATCGCACCCATGCGAAGACCGACGATGCTGACGCGCCGGCAGCCGAGCGTGGTGCGCATCCAGGCGACGGCATCGCGAACGTTCGCGTGCCACGTCGGACGTCGCGAAGCATCGGCATCGCTTCCGGCCGAGTCGCCGGTGCCGTGCCAATCGAAGCGGAGCGTCGGAATGCCTTGCCCGGCGATGGCGTCGGCAAGGTGCCGCAGACTTCGATTCGCATGCAACTGCTCGAAGCCGAGCGGCGCGCAGATGACCACCCCATGGTCGACGTGCGCACGATCGCGGGCCGTGTGCAGCCACGCGCACAGCGGCTCGTTGCGGCTGGTGAGATAGAACGCGGTGCGGACGGTCGTCGCGTTGCGCGTGCCGGAATCGGCGGCGAGTTGTCCCGTTTGATCGAGCAGGAGCGTCGACATGCGCAAGACTTTCTAAGAATTCGCGGCGTTCAAGGAAATCGCCAAGTCCGTTTCGAGGTTCAAGGCTTCGAGCGTCGGACGAAACGCCGCGCGCTGCGTGCCGAACGCGCGAAACGTCACGAGCTTCGTTCGCTCGGGCATCAGGTAAAAGTAGTTGTCGTCGGGCAAGTAACCGTCGGCGCTCAAGCGAACCGTGTGCAGATAGCGATCGGCCGAGAGCGACACTTGATACGTGTCGTCGTCGAGGCGCGCGGCCGTAGCGACGACACCGTGCGTCGCCGCGCGGTTCGCAGTCAGGCGACGCACGAAATGCTGCGCCTCGCTCACGACGTTTCGCTCCCGGTCGAACCATGTCGCGACGACGATGTCGTGTTGCGGCGGGCCGAAGCGATAGGCATAGTTCAGGTCGCGGAACCGGCCGAGCATCTCGTCGCTGCTCAAACATCGTTGCGAGCGCGGTTCCAAGGCGACGGCAACTGCGTGTCGCGCGACGACGACGTTCGGCTCTTTGAGCAACGTCAGTTCGACGGTCGCTTCGCAGGCTTCGCCGGTTTCGTTCGTCAGATGGAGTTCGAGCCCGTTGAGGCCTTCGTCGGTGAGCGTGAGTTGGCGGGTTTGCCAACTTCGCCGGAGATAATAGTAAGCGGCTTTCGGCAAGCCGGTCGCGTCGACGAAGCCCCAGCCCGCGCCCGGCCAGAGGTCTTTATAAAACCAAATGAGTCCGCCGGCGTTGTGCGAGCGGGTGCTCCGCCATTCCGCGAACGCGCGGGCCATCAGCTCGCCGCTCACGGCGCGGCTGAGCTCGAGATAGCGCGGCATGTCGAACGAGCGGAGTTGCGCCGGATCGACCTGATAAAGCTCGCGCAAGTAATGGTCGCGCACGTCCTCGAAGTCCCAACCGGCTCCGCCGTCGCGGGGAACTCGTTGCTTCCAGGTCGGGTCGTGCATCACGGGATGGTTGCCGCCGGTCACGGCGAAGATCGTCGCCGGCTCGGGCATGTTGGCGAAGCCGAGACATTCGGAGGTGAACTTCACGTCGGACGAACGAACATCGCCGGCCGGACGCAAATACGCGCCGACACCGTAGTAGTGCGTGATGCCGGTATGCGTGTGGAACGGCAAGATGCCGCCGGTCGGAGTCGAGGGAACGTAGGTCGTGCCGGGATGATGTGCGGCGCAAAGCTCGGGCAGGTGCCGACCGAACCAATCGTTGCTCCAAAGCTCGCGCGGCAGGCCGAGCATGGCCGCTTGTTGTTCGATCTCGCTATTGCCGCAATAGACCACGACCGAAGGATGCCGCGCGAGCCGCGTGAGCTGTTCGGTCGCTTCGGCCGTGATGTTGGCGCGGAACGCCGGATCTTCGACCGGGTAGTCCATGTTGGCGAACATGAAATCTTGCCACACCAGCAAACCGAGTTCGTCGCAGAGGCGATAGAACGTTTCACTCTCGTAGTTCATCGTGCCGCCGATGCGCAGCATGTTCGCCCCGGCCGCTTGAGCGAGTTCGAGATCGTGTCGCAGCGCGGCTTCGTTCCCGTCGGGCGAAAGGAGATCGCTCACGGTCCAGCAACCGCCGCGGCAGTAGATCGACGCGCCGTTGATGCGAAGCGCGAAGCCGGGATCGGTGCCGACTTCGAGCGTGCGAAAGCCGATCGGCGTCGAAGGAAAATGATGTACGGCGTCGTGATCGGCGACGATGAGCTCGCAGTCGAGCAACGTCGGCGTGCCGTGCGTATGAGGCCACCAGCGCGGAACGCTGGGGATGCGAAGTTCGCCGACGCACGACCAGCCCTCGCCCGACGGTTGTAGTTCGAGCGGCGCTTCGACATCGCCGACACGAATGGTCGCCCGCTGTGGTGCGCTCGAGGCGGCGAGGTGCGCTCGCACCGTGACGACGCCGGTCGAGCCTTCGAGTGTGGAAGTGATGTGCGATCTCTCAAGCAACACGGCCGACGATTCCAGTCGGACGGCGCGCCACGGTCCGATCGTCGGGGCGCAAGGAGCCCAACCGGGGATCCGGCCGACGAGCGAAGTGCGCTGCCAACGAAGCTGTTGATTGCGGACGAGGTTCGTTTTCCAGCGCGGGCGAGGTCGCTTGCGTTTCAGCTCTTCGGTAAGCGAGCGAAAGACGACGACGAGTTCGTTTTCGGGTTGCAGATCGCCCGTTACATCGACCCGATATGCGCGAAACATATTGTCGGACGTCAGGATCGACTTGCCGTTGAGCCACACCTGGGCGAGGCCCGCGAGGCCATCGAAGCAGAGACGGCAGGGGTGTTCCAGGTCGACGTCGGCAGAAGCGAACGTCGTGCGGAACCACCAGTCTTGTGCGTCGAGATCGGTGGGGTGGGCGAAATCCCAATCGCCTGCCGCGGCCAAGGCCGAAGCGACCGTGCCGGGGACCGTCGAGGGAAGCCGATCATCGCTCGCATCATCGAGTTGGTCGGGATGTGCGATGCTGCCGGCGGCGCGCGGCGTGCAAGTCCAGGCGGCGAACGTCGTGCCGAGTCGCAGTCCGTTCGTCATGCCGGCGGCATGTGTTCCGTCGGCGACTTCGCAAGCGAGCACGTTCATGATCGGCCGGTTTCCTTTCGCCGATTTACAGCAGACGTCCGGACAAGCTCTCGACGGCCGTGCGCCAGGTTCCGGCCAGATCGTCGAGCGGGGCGAGATCGAGAGTTTTCTTCCGCGCCATCGCGCGGGCCAATTGAAACTGCAGCGTCTTCGCGCCGGTCGACAAGGCGGTGAACGCTTCGATCGGTTCTTCGAGGCCGACGACGTCGTGCTCGGCGAGCCATTTCAAATAGGTCGCCGTGCATTCGTAGGCGGCGCCGAATTGGCGAAGCGTTGCGAACGAGTATTGATGAAACGTTTCGAGCGAAGCCCCGGCGAGCCACTCGAGATCGGCGGCGAAGCGGGGTTTGAACTTCTCTAACGGATTCGCCTCCGGTAGCCGCGTGAGGTAGCGCTTCAGCAACCGCAGCGAAGCGTCGACGAGCCACGCGCCGCGCGGCACTTCGACGACGCGGCGCTTCACAAACTCGGCATACGGCGGCAAGATCGCCGGCGACGCGAGACCGTTGATGTGGAAAATGTCGACGAAATCGTCGTCGCGCAGCTCGTAGTAGCCCTGGCCGTGGAAATAGCCGAGCCGCTTCTGCGCGACGTCGATTTGCATCGCCGCGATCGTCGACTTCTGATGCCCGACGTGATACGTCGTCCCTGCCGTGTCGGGCAGGTAGTACGAATCGAGCTCGACGAGCACCGGCCGGCCGAGCCGGATCTGTTCGTCGAGGTGCTGCTCGATCGGACGCCACAGAGCCAGCTCCTGCACGTCGAGTCCGAACAAGTCGAACAAGTCGGCGTGCGGGAACTTGAAGAACGTCCACTGGTCTCCTTCGAAGTCGATCGCCGCGGGGAAAGGGAGCGCGGCGATCGGCTCGAAGCCCGAGGCGTGGAGGAGTTCGATCAGCACGTCGACGTAGCAGTTCGTCTCGGCCCAACTCCGCGCTTGGGTGTGGAGCCGATGGCGACGATAGTCGACGGGGTTTAGCGTCTGCAATGCAAGGCTCATGGTCTTAGTGCTTACAGCCCGAGGATATTCTTGACGTCGTAAGGCCAGTGGGCGGGTTCGAAGCCGTGCTTCATGAAGAGGGCCAAGGCGATCCGTTCCAGCCCGAAGCCGATGCACGAGGTGTGGCACTCTTCGCCGTCTTGCGTCCGGATGTCGAACGTATGACCGAAGTGGTTTTGGTGGTAGTTGCACGACGTGATCGCGGTCGGCTTTTCGGCCGTAGCGACTTCGTGCAGGAGTTCGAACTTCAAGTCTTGCTCGAGTTGAGCATTCGCCATGACCTTGCCGCCGCGACCGAAGAACGGATCGTTCGCCACGACCGCTTCGACTTCGAGACCGACTTCGGCCAAGATCTCGCGACCGAGCGCGAACCAATATTCGCGATGCTCGAGCGCTTGCTCGGCGGTGCCGAGACGGACGAACTCACGTTGACGGAAGATCTGCATCCGGGCCGGATCGAGCGACGGCTCGTGGCGGAACACGAACGAACGAAGATCGACCGTGCGGCCTTGCGACGGGAGCGTGGTCCCCTTAGCGGTCGGGTAGAGCGGGTAGCAGGCGGCCGGAACGAGCATGATCTTGGTCGGCGTCAGTTCCGTCGTCCATTCTTCGCCGGCACGTTTCTTGCCGAGCATCCGTTGGTGGTCGCGCTCGTTGCCGGTGAAACTATGGACCGACCCGAGGAGATCCGGAAAGTTTTCGATGTGCGTCATCTTCAAGTAGTTTTCGCGACTGATCAGCGCCGGGAAGCGCATCACTTCGGCCTGCAAATGGCGACCCCGTTCGGTGACGAGGCGCTCGAAGTTTTCGATCACCCCTTCGAAAACGCCGCTGAAACCGTAGAGGCCGTCGACGTTCATCGAGATCAGAAGGCCGGCTTCGACGAGTCGGTCGCGACAGTTGCGATAGGTTTCGGTCAAGCTTTCTTGAGCGATGCAAGACATGAATTAATATCCTTCCTTATGAGCCAGCAACATCGTGGCGTTGAGTTTCGTAATGCGATCGTTGTTCACCATCAGAGCGGCTCCGTAGGAGTCGCGCAGGTGGCGAGCTAAGGTGAATTTCGAGTCGTTGCGATAGCCCGAGATACCGCAGATGAGGAGCGATCGGCCGACGATGTCGACGATCTGTTGCGAGCAGGAGAGCTTCAGGTTGTTCGTGCGAATGGCGAAGCCGAAGCC
Organism: Planctomycetia bacterium; assembly: GCA_021413845.1. Taxonomy (NCBI): domain Bacteria; kingdom Pseudomonadati; phylum Planctomycetota; class Planctomycetia; species Planctomycetia bacterium. The sequence goes on from JAIOPP010000114.1 coordinate 7,643, forward strand.
GTTGAAGGCCGACGGACAATTCGATTGCAAGCGTTCGAGATAGTCGCGAGCCGAGACCTCGACGTTGTGCCGCATGACTTGCAGCACTTGATCCGTCTCGGCCAGGCGAACGGCAGCCAGCGGGGTTTCGCCGGGGGTCTTGCGAGCTTCGACCCGCACGAAGGCGCGGGCCCGATTTACGGCATCGGCGGCGATGCCCGACCACAGAGCGCCCCACACGATGTGCGAGTAGGGATGCATCGTCTGCCCGAGGATCTCGCTGAAGTTCGTCGGCAAGATCTGATCGACGGAGCCGCGCGCCGTGAGCGTGAAGCCGGAGCTGCAAGTGCCGCGGAAGCCCATCGTGTCCCAGGTCGAGAGGGGCTCGGCCGTGTACTCGCCGCGACGAACCATGACGTGAACCTGATCCGTGGCCGGCGATTCGGGCGAGCGGCGAGCCGTGACGAGGATGTCGTCGGCATATTCGCCGTAGCTGATGACCGGGGCCTTCTTCGTCAGCGTGAAGGTATCTCCCTCGACCGTGACGGCGCAAATGCTCGAGAGCAAGTCGCCGCCGGTGCCGATCTCGGTCGTGGCCGAAGCCATCAGGCGTTGTTCTTCGACGAGCTGCCGCAGGTAGTTGCGGAAGTATTCGGACTGTTGAGCGTGATGCACGACGCAGGCGACCTGAATGCAGTGCATCGCGTAGATCATTGCGGACGAGCCGCAATAATGGCCTAATGCCTCGCACACTTTCGCCGTCTGCACGATGTCGAGCCCGAGGCCGCCGTATTCGACCGGGACGTAGGCGCTGAGCAGCTTGGCTTCGCGCAGCGCGTCGAACGCTTCCTTCGGGAAGCGGGCATCGCGATCGACCGCCGCGGCGTGCGGAGCCAAGACTTCCTTGCCGAGGCGATGGACTTGCGCCAGCAAATCGGCATTCTGGGACGGGGGCGCTACGGTGGCGAACGCGATATCGGCCGCGGGGATTACCGTCGTGATCATGGCTTGCTCTTAGTAAGAAGGCGGAGTTAGCGGGCCAGCTTCGAGACGGCTTCCGCGATCGAGGCGATGCTGCGGAACGTGCCGCGGCTGAGCATCGCTTCGGAGAATTCGATGTCGAAGCGCTCTTCGAGGGCGAGCATCAAGCCGACCGTGGCGAGCGACGTGAGACCGGCGGCGTACAGATCCCGTTCCGGCTCGAAGTTGCGAACGTCGGCGGTAGCGCCGAGATGTTCGGAGACGATTTCCTTGATCGCGTCGATTTCGATCGCTGTAGAGGCATGGGCCATATTACGGACTCCTCTCGAGATAAATAGCGGTGTGGCGAAGCGCGACGCGCAGAGGCTCCGGCGAGATTCGACTCTCGGGAACGAGCCGCTGCCCGACCGCTTCGTGATGTGGTCAAGCCTAGTTCAGAAACATCGCGCGAGTCGGCGAGAGAATGACTTACTAAACGGTAAGGAAAGTCGCCCGAGGTCGGGTCGTAACGATCATGCGGCCTCGCGTTGCCGTTTCGTTTAGCGAACGTACGGTTGACGACGTGCGACGGTCCAACACGATTCATGTTTCGTCATGCCGATGTGCGGATAGTAGGTCTCGGCTTTCGGAGCCGAGAGCAAGATGAGAGTCGTGCCGAGGCCGGCTTCTCGATGGGTGCGCGCGATCAACTCACGCCCGATGCCGCGCCGTTGAAACCGCTCGTCGACTGCGAGGTCGGAGAGGTACGTGCAGAAAGAGAAATCGGTGAGCGCGCGCGAGATGCCGACGAGCTCTCCTTCGCAGCGCGCGGTAACGAGAAGGTCGGCTTTCGCGAGCATCATCTCGATCGTCGCGCGGTCGTCGACCGGGCGCCGCTCGGCCAACGTCGAACGAACGAGGAGCCCGATAAACGCCTCGGCGGTCAGATCGGGTTCGAGTCGGTAGTCGATCATGGGTCGTGGGTCGGAACGCGTTCGGGGCGCTGAATCCACCTCAACCCTACGTCGAAACCGGCCGCCGAGACGCCGCGGTCGGCGAACCGTGAACAGGTTATTACGGCCGATTTTGTCGAAATGGCCGTGGAAACGCTGGTGTCGGGTAATCAAGATTCCCCGGTTTTATGTGGATTCCCGTACCCCAATCCATGCGGTATTATTGATCTACTTCGTTTGGAGGGGGTGCCTCAAAATGGCTATGACCGTCGACCAGTTCGGCAAAGCAATCATCGCCTCCGGTCTTCTTACGACCGACGAGGTCAAATCTATTTGGTCGGGCATCGCGTCCGAAGAGCGCCCCAAAGACGGGGAGAGCTTCGCCAAGTTGCTCATCACGCGCGGCAAGCTCACCGCGCTGCAGGCGCGCGAGATCATCGCCGGCCGCGGATCGAAGCTCATGCTGGGGGACTACACCATCCTCAGCGAGATCGGCGCGGGCGGCATGGGCAAAGTCTATAAGGCCCAGCACCGCCGTATGAAACGGATCGTGGCGCTCAAGGTGATGTCGAACGCGGCGATGAAAGACGAAGCCGCCGTGCGCCGCTTCCAGCGCGAAGTTGAAGCCGCCGCCAGGCTCGAACACCCGAACATCGTCACGGCGTACGACTCGGGCGATGCCGGAGACGTGAAGTATCTCGTCATGCAGTTCGTCGACGGCGGCGATCTATCGGACCTCGTGAAAACGAAGGGGCCGCTCTCGGTCGAGAAGGCGGTCGAGTATGTGTCGCAAACCGCGCGCGGCTTGGCCTATGCCCACTCGCGGGGTGTGATCCATCGCGACATTAAACCGGCCAATCTGTTGTTGAACAAAGACGGGAACGTCAAGGTTCTCGACATGGGCTTGGCCCGCATGGAAGACGGCGGCGGTGATCTGACCGGCACCGAGCAAGTGATGGGTACGGTCGACTACATGAGTCCCGAGCAAGCCTCGGATACGAAGAACGTCGATGCTCGCGCCGATATCTACGCGCTCGGTTGCACGCTTTGGTATTTGCTCACCGGGAAGAAGGTCTTCGATTGCGACACGATGATCGGTCGCTTGATGAAGCATCGCGATGCGCCCCCGCCGTCGCTGGTTAAAGAGCGCGACGACGTGCCGTGGCCGCTGGAGCAGGCCTTTCACAAGATGGTCGCGAAGCGGCCGCAAGACCGTTACCAGTCGATGGACGAAGTCCTCGCGGCGTTGATGCCCTTCACCGACGATTCGGAATCGGTCTTGTCGCATCACGGCAGCGGCAGCGGCATCGGAGGCTCAAGCGTCGGGCGCAGCGCCGAACTGGCGTCGTTCATGCACGCCATGGAAAGCGGCATCGGCATCTCCACCGCACCGGGCCTGCCTGCCCGGCCCCCCTCGGGCTCGCACATCGACGCGACTTCTCAATTCGCCGCTCCGGAAGCGGAGACCGACGCCGAACGAGCGGCGCTGCCGCGAGGGATCGCCGCGCAGGTGCGCAAGACCGGTTCTTCGAGCAAGATCGAGTCGCGCCAGCCGTCAAGCGTCGCGGCTGTGAAAAAACCGGCGTCCGGCCCGCCGATGAAGTTGATTGCCGGAGGAATCGTCGGCTTGGTTGTGTTGCTGGCCGGCATCTTCTTGATGATGCGCGGGGAGCCGAGCGACAGTGCCGCAAACACCGCCGCGAATTCCGCAGAGGCGATTGGAACCGCCGTCGCATTCGTGCCGCCTGTCGTCAGGCCGAGCAGCGTGCAGCCGGTTGCCGTGGCGGATCCGGTCGACGTTCCGCCGTCGGGCGAACCGACTCAGGCGAAGCTCTTGGAATCGCTCGACTACGCTTGGACGGAGCCGGAGAACCTCGGCCCGAACGTCAACACCTCAAGATCGGAAGAATTTCCGTCGCTCAGCGCCGATGAACTTTGCTTGGCCTATCGCTTGCTCGGGCCCGGCGGTCCGAATGCATTCTTAGAATGCCGGCGTTCGTCGATCACGGAACCGTTCGGCCCAGCGGTTCGACTTCCGAACTCGGGCGGCATCGAAGATCCGTTTCTATCCGCCGATGGTCTCACGTTGGTCTATGCCACGCCGTCGGGCGACAGAAGAACCGATTTAAGAATGCGTACGCGCCTGACTCGCGATGCTCCTTGGGCCCAGCCCGAAACCCTCGATCCGCGCATCAATACTTCGTTCGACGAACGTCAGCCTTGGATCTCTCCTAACGGACTGACGTTGCTGTATCAATCCGATCGAAAAGATGGCTTGGGCGCGCGCGATCTTTGGCTCACGCGCCGGGCTTCGCGCGGCGAACCGTTCGGTCTGCCGGAAGCCGCGCCGCGAGGTATCAATACTTCGGCCGACGAATTCGAGCCGTACTTGCTCGTCGATGGTAAAACGTTTTTGTTCAATCGTAGCGGCAGGCATCACATCTCGTTTATATCGGGAACGGGAATTCCCTCGGCCTTGAGCTTGCACGATTTTCCCTCCGGCATTCGCGAGGTGTGGCTCTCGCCCGACGGCAGACGCATGTACTTCCAATCGCGGCGCAGCGGAGGCTTCGGCGACTACGATCTGTGGATGAGCCGCCGGGTGAAGAAGTCGGAGTTGGCCGTCAGCGGAACGGGATTGTCGAGTGGGCAACTCCCTCCGCTTCCCACGCCAACGGTCGGCGCCGTCTATCTCGACGACCTCACCGAGCAATCGTGGAAAGGGGATCGGGACTTAGGAAAGCATGGGCTGGGCAACAGCGGCGGCGCTCTTAAATGGCACGGTAGCAAGCCGGCCCATTCGTTGCTCACGTATCCGGATCTCAGCCAGCTGCGAGCGGAAGTGATCTATCGTCTCGATAGCCGCCGCTACGACAAGTTCTTAGCGACCGTCGGCATGACGACGAAGCCCGCCACGGCGCTGGTGTTTCGCGTGCATGGCGACGGCAAAATCCTTTGGCAATCCCCGCCTCTCACCGAGGGGGACCTTGGGTTCGATTGCAACATCGAGATCCGCGGCGTCGAGCAGCTTCGGCTCGAGGTCGTCTGCTCGGGCCCGACCAACCTCGCGAACGCGGTGTGGATCGACCCGCGCCTCACGCCGCTGCCGAAGGCCGGCAAGTAATTTTCCGAACGAAGCCGATCGGTCTGCCGAACGTGTCCCGCTCGGTTGACATCCATCGCTGCGGTCACGTTATACTGCTCGTCGTTTCCGCTCGTCGAGAGCGACCGACCACGACCTCCACGGCTACGCATTCCCAAGGAGCACACCATGCCGTACGACTTTGCTTCCGATTGGATGATGGCGAAGACCTTGTTCGAAACCGCGACCGGCAAGAAAAAGCCGAGCAAGAAGTTTCTCGGAAAGTTCCGCCTCTCCAGCGGTGTCGAAGACGCTTGCAAAGATCTGGAGAAGGCGATCGCACAACCTTCGGCCGATCGCATTCTGAAGGCCGAGAAGAAGTTCAACAAAGCCGCGGAAGACTATCTCGACATCATCCGCGAAGCGGCCGAAGAAGATGGTGCGACGGATCGCTATAAGTCGGAGCTCACCCGGCTCGAAGCGGCATTGGAAAAAATCCGCCTCGACTTCTCGAAGGCGAAGCGAGAAGAAACGCACGATATGCCCGAGAAGTTCGGCGATATCGTTCCCGACGAGTTCGTCGACGGCGTGGCGGAGAGCGTGTTTCCGACCAACGTCGCGGTGAAGAACTTTGCGCTGAAGCCGGAATGGGTCGTGTCGGCCGTCGATCCGAAGAAGAAGCTGCCCGACGCGGTCGCTGCACAAAAGATCGCGCAAGAGGCGCTGAAGAAATACATCTTGGCGATGAAAGCGATGAAGGCCCAAACGAAGGTCAAGATGGACCGGAAAGAGGCTTGGGCCAAGGCGTCCGAGCTCATCGGCGATGCCGCCGAGGCGGTGGGCCATGAGGGAATTCAAAAGGCGCTGGCCTACTGGAAGAACGCCCAAGAAGCGGCCTTCCACGAAGTCGGCCGCCGCGCCGAGTTCCGCGCCTGGCTCGAAGGGGGCCCGCTGACCGTGGCGCTGAAAGCCGCGGCCGACGCCGTGACCGCGGAGCTCCTGCGCCTCAATCGCCTGGAGTCGAAGGCCGACGAACAAGCCCGGTAGTGCGAGATCGCACGGCCCGCGAACGCTTTATTTGAGAAACGTGCAGACCGCGCAGGGGCTCGTCGCGAGCGGCATGCCGAGCGTCTTCATGCAGGACGCGAGCGAAAGGATATTCGAGAGCGCATTCAGCGAACCGGCGTTCAACGGCCCGAGCACGGCATCGACGTCGGCCGCCATCGCGGCTGAGGCATCTGCCGCTGCCGAGCCGGAAGCGCTCGCCGCCGCGGAACCGGATGCCGAGGCGGTCGCCGAAGCGCTTGCGTTCGCCGTGGCGGCCAGATTGATTGCCGCGGCCCCGTTCAGATCGAGCTTGGCGGTCGCCGCTGCCAGAGCCGAGGCCGATCCCGATGCGAGCAGGTTGACCCCAAAACCGGATTTGATGTTCGCCATCGCGGCGAACGAGGCCAGCACGTTCGAGAGACCCGCCTGCGGCACCGTAACCGCCGGCAGCTGCATCGCCGTGAAGCTCTGCACCACCCCCTGCAATTGCCCCAACGGGTCGGGCATCGCGAGCGGCAATCCCAACGCTGCCGAGGCTTTTGCCAACGCGCTCATCTGAGCGCTCGCCGAAGCTGCGGCCGAAGCGTTCGCCGAGGCGCTGCCTGAGGCGGAACCCGTTACCGCTGCGGAGGCGGAAGCCGACCCGGAGGCCGAGGCCGAAGCATTCGCGTTAGCCGCAGCCGACGCGTTGGCCGCGGCGTCGAGCTTCGCCTGCAACGCCGCGACCCCGCCGGGCTGCATGAGATCGATCCCGAACTGCTGTTTCATCTGCTGCACGATCCCCGCCAAGCTTCCCACGCCGTTAAGAGAAGGCATAAGTGGAGGGACGCCGCCGGGAAGGCTCGGCAAATTGGCATTGAGCGAGTTGATCGTCGCTCCGAGCGAGGCGGCGGCGTTCGCGTTAAACGACGCCATCCCCATCGCTTTTAAGCTCGCCGAGAGCGACGCCATGAGCGAGAGCTTGGCCGAGGCCGAAGCAGACAACGCCGCGGATGCCGCCGCACTTGCCGCTGCCGAAGCGCCGGCCGAGGCCGACGCGCTCAGAGCTGCCGAAGCGGAAGCGAGGGCGTTGACTGCGGCGTTCAAGTTCGGAATCGGAGGGATTGCCGGAGGAAAGCTTCCCTCTAAACCGGCTAAAGACTTCGAGCAGACGCACGGCACGGCGCAACCTCGCTTCCAGGCAAAGAACACGAATCTCCGAACATGAATTTCCGAAGTTGAGCCCGAAACGACATGGTTTGTCAACCGTTTCGCCGGCGGCTGCCGGCGCCGTCGAGGTCGCCGGCCTTATTCGATTCCGTCTTCGGGATTCGTGAAGCTGGTGGGAAGGGGCTCGCCGGATTTCGAGTCGGGATAATAAAACGCGACGCATATTTCGCAGATCGCGTGGCTCAAGTTCTTGGGCGTCCGTTTGATCCACGGAGGAACCCAATCCCACGTGCGCGAATCGTCCGCGCGGCGGAACTTGCGACAGTGGCAACATTGCACGACGACGCCCGTCGGATGACGATAACGCTCTTCGTCCAACACCAACGACACGCGCGCCAACGGCGACTCGACGACCAACGAGTTGATCAGCAGCAAGCCCTCGCTCTTGCCGAGCGGCAAGACCGTGAGATGAAACTTTCGGAAGACCTCGTCGGACGAGCATTCGTAGACATGGTGCCAAGGCCGGCCTTCGACTAAGCAGCGTCGATAGTTCTTTTGGAAGAAGCCATGAATCGGAGCGGGAAGCGAATCGAGAATCGACCGGCCCAAGATCCAGTCGCGAGCGATATCGGGCTCGCTGCAATTCTCGAACGCGAAGACGTACCACGCCGGATTCAGATATGCCAGCGTCAGGTCCGGCCATACGCCGTAAATCGTGTCGCGACTCCGTTCCAATACGTCGCTATCGAATTCGGCCAGCAACGGAAGAAAACGAAGATCGCAATGAGCGAACTGGGCGGCCATGAGTGAATGCGAACGAGGTACGACCGATGTGTCAACGACAGCTCTAACCTAATCGGCACGGCCGCGGAAAGCCAACAAAGCCTACGGTGCGGAGCGAAGTTTTTCTTCGGGAGAATGCGCGTAAATCGCATGCGAATCCGCATCGGCCGCGAACATCCGGGATCCGCTGGCGAAACGTCGATGCGCCTCCGAGCCCGGCGATCGCCTTTGCCGGCGGCTGATTCACCGTGGCTGCTTTTGGTTTACTTTCGGCTCGGGCACGCCTAAGTTAAGCGACGCCGATCGATCGCCTCGGCTCGCCCCGCCTCCCTCCCCCGAAGATCGGAGTCTCCGCCCGATGCTCGCACGCCTCTGCCTGACGTCGCTCCTCGCAATGCTCGGTCTCGTCGGTTTCGCAACTTCGCTCGTCGCACAGTCTCCCTCGCAACCGTGGCTCTATGCCAAGGCGCATGCGGTGCCGCGCGTTCTTACGAACCAAGGGAGCGGCTATTTCGCACTCGTCGAAGGGAAGAACGGGTTGCTCTACATCGGCACCGCGAAGTACGGCGAGAACGCCTATCTCGTCGAGTTCGATCCCGCCTCGGGCCAGATGGTCACGGTCGTCGATTGCATGCGCGAAATCGGCAGCAAGGCGACCGGCTTCGCCGCGCAGTCGAAGATCCACACGCGCAACAACGTCGGCGCGAGCGGCAAGATCTACTTCGGCACCAAGCAAGGGTATCCCGAAGAGAAGAAAGGGGAGAAGCTCACCGACTATCCGGGCGGCTACCCGATGGTCTACGATCCCGCGACCCGCACGACGCGCGTCTACCCGATTCCGATTCCTCATCAAGGGATCATCAGCGTAACGCCCGACGAGGCGCGCGGCGTGGCGTATATCTCCACCTGTTCCGACGAGCGACCGATCGAGAGCTCGCACTTTCTGAAGCTCGATCTCGAGACCGGCAAGTACCGAGATCTCGGCGAGACGAATCATGTGTATGCCTTCATCGTCGTCGACGCGCTAGGCCGTGCGTACCATCCCCTGCGCGGCGGCGACATCCTGCGCTACGATCCCAAGACCGACAAAGTCGAGCGGCTGAAACAAACGATCGATGGCCGGCCGGTCGCGGCCGATTCGCACTTGGCCGACGAGCAGAGTCATCCGATCATGTGGGAAGTCACGGCCGACCGGAAGACGATGTACGCCGTCGCGATGAGCGGCAACCAACTGTACACGTATGATCTTTCGGGCAAAGACACGCTGCTCGCCGGCAAGAGCCTAGGCAAGCTTTCCCCCTCGGCCGCGAGCACCGATTGCCGCGCGCTTTGCATTGCACCGAACGGCGTCGTTTGGGCCGCGATCACGGCGACGTTCGACAAGCAACGGAGCTTCGCCCATCTCATCAGCTACAAGCCCGGCGATGCCGCGCCCATCGATCAAGGTCCGCTAGCCGTCGATAATACCGACTTCACGACCTTCGCCGATCGTAAAGGGGAACTCTATCCGTGGCACAACGGCTTCCGCCGTTTCGGCGACGGCAACCTGATTCCGACGGCCGTGCTGCTCGGCGTCTGCGCCACGCGCGATGCGCAGTATGTGTTGGCCCTCTCACCGCTGACGTTGTTGGAAACGCATGTCCGCTCGCAGCCGGTGAAAGCCGGGGTCGAAGCGCCGGCCCGCAAGCCGGTCGCCGGCATCACGACCCTCTATCGCTACAACACGCACGGCGAACACATTCTCGGTCGGCTTGCGCAAACGGAATCGCTCGACGGCCGAGGACGCGAATCGAGCTTGCGCCTCGCGTCGATCTACGTGGATCAGAAACCGAAAGAAGATCGCAGCGCCGCCCTCGTCGCCGATCTCGGCATCTTCGACGCAAAAGCCGTGCCCGACGCCCTCACGCTCGGGCAAGACAAGATCGCGGTCGAAGGGGTGCTCGTCGTCGCCGAACATGGGGAGTACCCTCTTTCGCCGACCGGCGCGCAAATGTATCCGAAGCGGAAGTTCTTCGAGCAGATCTTCGCCACGGTCGACAAGTATGGTCGCCGCGGGTTGCCCGTCTTCTGCGATAAGCACTTGGCCGATACGTGGACGGACGCCAAATGGATCTACGACGAAGCCAAGAAGCGCGACATGCCGCTGATGGCCGGCTCTTCGATGTCGGTCGCGTGGCGCAGCCCGCCGATCGACATGCCGCGCGGCGCTCGCGTGAAGGAAATCCATACGATCTCGTACCATAAGATCGACATCTACGGCTTCCATGCCTTCGACGCTATGCAAGCGCTCGTCGAGCGCCGCGCCGGGGGCGAGACGGGGGTTGCCGCCGTGCAAACGCTGTCGGGAGACGAAGTCTGGAAGGCCGCCGAGCGCGGCTTGTACGATCGGAAGCTGCTCGATGCCGCGCTCGCCGCGCTATCGACGCACCCGCTTCCGGCCGGCAAGCGCGTCGAAGATCTCGCGAAGAAACCGACCCTCGCGATCGTCGACTATCGCGACGGCTTGCGCGCTTGCCTGTTCTCGCTCGACGGCGCCGTGCAAGAATGGACGAGCGCCTGGAAGGACGATAAAGACCAAGTGACGAGCCTCCGCTGGGTGCTCCAGGAAGTGCGACCGTACTCGCACTTCGCGGTCTTGAACAACGGCATCGAGCAGATGATCCACAGCGGCCGACCGACCTGGCCCGTCGAGCGAACGCTCCTCACAAGCGGCCTCGTCGACGAGACGTTGCAATCGCTCGCGGCAGGCGGCAAGCGGCGCGAGACCCCGCATCTCGACATTCGCTATCAATCCGATTGGAACTGGTCGATGCCGATCGACCCGGCCCGCGGTCGGCCGAGCGGAGCGCAGTAGGTTCGGCTCCGCTCGCTCGTTATTCCTCGAACGGATAGAGCGGCTGCGAGCGATGGTGAAACGTCAGTTGCGTCATGTCGGCGCAGGTCGGGCCCGGCGTGTTGCAACGGATGAAGCGCGCGACGACCGGCCGATACGCTCCGAGCGGCGCATTGACTCCCTTCGCGACGATCACGCGGTACGTTCGCGGATCGAGCCCGCAAGAGAGAACTTGCTGCAAGCTGAACGGCGGAATGCGGAGCGAGAAGAGCATCACGGTCATCCCGCGCTCGGTGCGCACGATCGCGGTCGGGCCCATGTCGTAGTCGGTTCGTCCGCCGTGCGACGGGATGGGATCGTGGAACTTGCCGTCGTTCAGGCTTTCCACCGTCACGTCGGCGACGAGCGGCGCCCCCATCTCCGGAAACGAACGGCCTCCCATCGCGAGCGTGAGCTGGGCGCCGATCCCTGCGCGCCGCGCTTCCGCTTGCGCCGCGGGATCGTAGAGCAGCACGAGCGAAGCGGCGATGTGGTGCTCATGCAGCAGTCGGGCCAAGAGCGTTCCATCGGCCGGACTTCCGCCCCCCACGTTGTCTCCCACATCGAGCAGGCAAACCCGTTCGCTCGTCGCGGCGATCTCGGCGACCGCTTCGGCCGGCTCGACGAGACCATGCTTGAACTCGCGCCGGTGTGCAACGAGGTACGCGCTCAATTCCTCGGCATAACGCCGCGCCGCCTGCGGATCGCCGTCCGTCACGACCCACACCGTCGAGCCCAATTGCGGTACGTCGGAATAAGGAAAGCCGAGCGCGATGCTCGCCGACAGCACGCCGGGCCGCGTCATGATTTCCGTAGCCAACGCGTATAGCGAGAGGCACGGCTCGGCGTCGGTCAGTTGTCGATCGATGCTGATCTGCACTCGCGGAATTCCCAACGCTTGCGTCGGTCGAACTTCGCCGCGCAGTAGGCGCGCCAGCAGCCTCGCGGCCTTCAGCCCCGTCGCATATTGGTCGAGATGCGGATTCGTACGGTACGAGATCGTCGCGGTGCAGGCGTCGAAGAGGCGTTGCGAGACGTTGCCGTGCGGATCGAGCGTGACGACGATCGGAAACTCCGGCCCGAAGCGTGCGCGCAGCCGGCCGACCCAATAGCCGTCCATGTCTCGTTGCGATTCGCAGACTCCCGCCCCGTGCGGCGCAACCAGCAACGCATCGAGCGGGCCGGCCTTCGCAAGCTCTTCGTCGAGCATCGCCAGGATCGTATCCAAGGTCGCCCCGCTGACGATGCCGCCGGGAATGGCGAGCGCCATCAGGATCGGCACCGGCGTCAGCCTGGCTTCCGCGAGGCCTGCATAGAATCCGCCGACTTCGTGAAACGAGTTGCCGTAGACCGGCGTAATCGCCGCGCCGCGCAGCAGCGTATCGACCTGAAAGTTTTCCAGCGTTGTCGTTCCGGCAGCGAACGTGTTCGACTCATGCTGAATGGAAATAATGCCGACGCGCATGTCTACGATCCTCTTGAAACCCATTCGCCGATGATGCTGCTCGACAGCGTAGCAATTCGGCGCGGCATCGGCATTTGAAAATTCTTCGTTAATCTCCGGCGCGTCGTGCGGTTGGTGGTTTAGTCAACCACTGCGGCACCCCATTTCGGGAGACAACACGATGGATCTTCCTACACCTAGGCCCGGCTTCGCTCAGGCCCGGCGCTTGCTGTTTCAAGCCTTTCCGAGCGGCGCGGCGCTGCGGCGTTCGGTCGCTCATGTCGGTCTGGCGCTGCGCGATCCCGAGGAGTTCGCTGCCCGGCGGCATCGAGGCGAGGTCGAGTATGAATCGACCGTATGGCTCGCGCTGATCGCCACCGCGATCCTCGGTACGACCGTCTACGGCCTGACGATGGGCATCGGCGAAGGGCTCCGAGCCGTATGCACGAAGTCGATCTTACTGACGCTCTCGGCGGGGCTCGCGTGGGCCGTTCCGCTTCCTGCGCTGTACATCCTCAATAGCCTCGGCGGATCGCGACTCAAGCCGAGCACGACCTTGCTCGCGGCCCTCGTCACGACCAGTTGGGGTGGGCTCGCGATGTTGGCGTCGGTGCCGATCAACTGGTTTTTCAGCGTCGCGATTCCCGACCTGCCGTTTCTTGCGCAGCAGCCGCACTTCGTGCGCTATCTCATCGTCGGGGTCAATCTCTTGGTGTTCACCGGCGTCGGTGTGGCGATGATCGACGTCTTCGGCCGCGTCATGCAGCGTTTGGAACCGCGCCGCGAAGCCGAACCGATTTGGTACCTCGTGCTCGTCGGCCTTATCGGAGCGCAACTCTTCTACTTCTTCGAGCTGTTTCGCCTTCCCGAATGGTTGTAACTCGGCTCGAAAATCGTTTCCGCATCTCAGCGCGATCTCCATCTCAAGGATCAAACCTATGAACCCTTACGCTACGATCGATTGCATCTTGAAGCCGTCCGGAGACGGCTCTTATTCACCCGACGTCTCTCGCGAACCCGCGGAGCCGGCCGGCGAGGTGGAAGCGCCGATTCTCGCCGCCGGCTCGCTCGCCGAAGTCGTCGATCTGCTGTTGAAAGACCATCGCCAGCTCGACGCACATTTACGCACCGACGCCGGACAACGCCGCTTAATTCCGCAGCTGCTCGGAATTGCTCTCTGCGGCTTCGCGCTCTACGGCGTCGTCGCGACCTTCATGCTCAACCTCGCGCACACGTCTCACCACTTCTGGCTCGCAGGCCTGCCCGCCGCCGAGTGGACCGACGCCACGATCGGCAACCTCACGCTGTCGTATTGCATCGGCATGATCGCGGCCAACGGCATCTGCCTGCCGAGCTTCTACTTCTACGGGCTCCTCTCGGGCATCCGCATTTCGATGCTCGGCGTCACGGCTCATGCTCTCAAGGGCATGGCTGCCGGCGCGGTCGCGCTGGTCGGCATCTTGCCGATCTACGTCGCCGCCACGCTCAACGCGCTCATCTATTCCGAGAGCTACACGTGGCTCAGCACGTTGGTTGCGCTCGGCTTGCTGTTGCCGTTTATCGCCGGCTTGTGGGGTGCTTTGTCTCTCTACCGAGGCTTCGTCGGCCTCGCCGATACGATTCCGCCGGAGTTTCGTCGGAGCCGCACCTGTCTGCTGCGACGTCTGATCCTAGCGTGGTCGGGCTGCTACACGTTCGTCACGCCGCTCGTGATCTATAGCCTCTGGCAACATCTCTCGTAGGTCGAATGCCGTCGATCCGCATAAGACAAGGTAGAAAGTCGGGTGCGCTATGAACTTTCAAGAGTCGCTGCTGTTCTACTTCGTGATCGGGGTCGCCGTGGCCGTGGCGTTCGGGCTTGCCGAGCGCCGCACGTTCCGCCCGGCGACGATCGCCGCGCTGATCGGTGCGGTGCTGTTCTGGCCGATCTACCTGCCGCTGATCTTGTCGGCCTCGAACAAGGACGCCGCCGCGCCGAGCCCGACCGTGATCCCGCGCGACGAATTCTCGCATGCGATCGAGCAAATCGAACGGGAACTCGAGGCCGCGCTCGCCGGGCTCGACGGTTGGGCCGAGCAAGCGATGAATCGAAACTCAGGCAGGCTCGGCGAGCTGCGTGCGGCGTTGGTCGCGCAGGCCGAGCGAATTCGGGAGATGGACGCCTTACTGGCCGAAGATCGTGCGGCCGTGGCCGAAGTCGTCACGGTCGACGCCGAACCGGAAGCGGCCGACGAGCGTCGTCGCAAGAGTCGGCAAGCGCGTCAGGAAAACATGCACCGCTTGGCCGAGATTCGCCGGCGCACGCGCTCCGAGATGCTCGACACGTTCGCTTGGATTCGCGAGCTCGTCTCGATGATCCATCTCGCGAAGTTCACCGGCGCGCCGGCTTCGCGCGCCGAAGAGCTCGTCGCGCAGATCGCCACGGCAGTGGAAAGCATCTCGATCGTCGCGACCACCCCTTCATGAGCGCAAGCGTCGGGCCTGCCGATAATACTTCAGCCCGGGAAAGAAAAACGAAGCGGCTGAGATGACACCGAACAGGGAGATACCGAACGGAAGGTCATAGTGCTGAAGCAGCGCCATGACGAGGGCCGTCGCGAAGAGCGCAGCCGACTGCACGTAGAAGCGTCCGCTGAGCATTCCGGCTTTCACGAGGAACACGCAACCGCTCACGAGGCCGAGCATCGGCGACAGCCGCAACGTCGGGAGCCCGAGCAAGAGCTCGACGGGGAACAGCAGCGCGATGCTGATGATGCTCCCCGCCCAGATGTGCGCGATCTGCCGTTCGATGAACGTGACGGGCCCCGAGCGCCGACGAAGCGTCCAAAAGATCAGGGCCCAAGTTCCCATCGCCGCGACCCACAACACGACATACGGCCACGGCGACGTAATCTCACGCCATTGCATCGTGTCGGTCACGGCGCAAATGAGCAGCAGCACGGCGCTATGCCACATCCACAACAATCCCCAATTCTCCAACACCACGGCATGATGTGTTTCCGAAAGCCAGCGTGCGACGACGTGCCCGAACCGGCCGGAGCGGGCCGTGATCGGCTCGTCGTGGAGGAACGCGCGCAGATCGTCGGCCAAGGCCTTCGCGCTCGGGTAGCGCAAGTCGGGGGGCTTTTGCAGGCAGCGGAGCGTGATCATTTCCAGCGCCGCGTCGGCCCGCGGGTTCAAGAGCCGGGGCGGAAGGGGCTCTTGCTCGAGCACCATGAGCACGGTCTCCATCGCCGACGCTCCTTGCAGCGGCGGCCGACCGGTGAGCATCTGATATAAGATCGCGCCCAGGCTA
>JAIOPP010000115.1 GCA_021413845.1 Planctomycetia bacterium
CGCACGAAATACATCGCCGCCGGAGCCCTCGCCGGCTTGCTGCTCCTGGCCGGCATCATCGTGAAAGTGAGAGACAAAGACGGCAACGTCGTCGCGGAAGTGAACGTCCCGAACGGCGCCACGGTCGAGGTCGTCCCGCAAACGAATCCACGGCTGATCGCCGCAACGCCGCTCCCACAGAAAGCGGCGCCTCCCACGTCACCTTCGTTTATCACCCCGTCGTTCGTGCCGTCGAGCGTTTCGCCCGGCGAGCAGAACTTGCCGGCGGGCAAGTGGGGCTTGCGGTTCGAGCCGGGGCAATACGTCGAGGCCGGTCCCGCGCCGCACCGCGAGACGACCGTCGTCACGACGGAGCTTTGGCTGACGAATGAGTCCGATCAGACGAACGCGCCGGTGCTTTTCGTCGGCGGACCGAATGGAAACATCAACTACGCCGACTCCAAGTTTTATATGTACACGTTTCACGGAGGGAATCCTGCGGGAATTCCAGCTGTAACGAACCGACGCATTCACCTCGCCGCGGTGAACGACGGCAAAGGGCGCAGATTTTATTTGAACGGGAAGCTCGCAACTCAATCGGACTTTGCCGGCAACCCGAATCCCGGAGACCGCAATAAGTCACTGCCGATTCGGATTAGCGATCCCGTTCGTTTCCGCGGCGTGATCGACTCCATGCGCATTTCTTCTTCAGCGAGGTACGACCAAGACTTCACGCCGGCCGAGAAGTTTACGCCCGACAAAGCGACCTTCGCCTTATATCACTTCGACGAGGGGCAAGGAAATGTGCTCAAGGATTCATCGGGCAACGGCTACCACGGCAAGATCATCGGCGCGACATGGGTCCGCGGCGGAAGTTCGCCGAATCCGACGAAAACAGCGACCGCAACGACCGCTTCGGCGTCTGCCACTCCACCGCCGCCGGGCGACTATGCATTGAATTGCCAAGGAGATGGGCCGCAATTCGTATCGCCGCACGTCGTGGCTCCGACATTGATGGTCGACGCTCGCGGACCGCTCACGTTGGAAGCGCGGGTATGGCCGTACGGTCACAATGAGGGAAGAGTCTTGGGTACCGCGGACCTCCGGCTAAGGTTTCGTTCCGCCCAGTGGAACATTTCCGCCCCCGGCCTCGAATTGACGCGGCCAACTCCGATCGAGTACCGACGCTGGTATCATCTTGCCGCCGTGCGAGCGGAGAACGAGCTGCGCTTGTTCGTCGACGGCAAGCTCGTCGCTCGCCAACCGTATTCCACGGCCGACGGCCCTCAAGGGCCGATGACGCGCGAGGCCTTGGAAATCGGCGGAGGAAGTTCGCAGATGCGGATCGACGAAATCCGCATCTCGAAGTCGGCCCGCTATGTCCAAGACTTCACGCCACAGCCCCGGTTCACCCCCGACGCCGACACCCTAGCCCTGTTTCACTGCGACGAGGGGGCCGGCACGGTGCTTAAAGACGCCTCGCCCGCCGGGTACGAAGCGAAGCTCGCGGCGGCGACTTGGATTCGCAACGACGGCGCGCCGACGACAACGACGACGAGCATGAATATCGCCTCACAGCCCGCCGCGGTGCGCTGGCCGCTCGCCAACACCAAGCCGCAAGAGATCGCCTGGCTCAAGAGCCTCAACGCGCGGGTTATCTTACGCAACGGCACCTCCGGCGATCGCATCGTGCCGTTCAACGAAGCCACGATTCCGCCCGGCCTTTGGACGGTCGTCGGCGTCGAACTCCACCGCGACAGCGGATCGAAAATCGATGATAAGGCGCTCGGGCGGATCGCCGGGCTCGTCGATTTGGAGACGTTTCTTTGCAATTTCCCTCGCGAAGGGACGACGGTTACGAAAGCGGGGCTCGAGCAGTTGAAATCGCTGGTGAACCTGCGCCACTTGCAAGTGGGCCGACTCGCTCCACCGGATGCCGATCCGGCGATTTTGGATTCGTTTCCGCAACTAGAGTCGCTCGAACTGGTGAACGAGCCGTTTCAAGGCTGGGAACCGCGCGTCGCGCGCATGGCGAACCTCTCAGCCTTGTCGCTCTATACTGTGGACGGCGCCAAGCTCGATCAACTCGGCGTGCGGCCCCGACTGATCAGCCTGCGCTTCGCCGGTTACCAAGACCATCACCCGCAGCGGCTGACCGCGGCGAAACCTTTCATCGCGGCGAACCCCTGGTGTCGGGTCACGTTCGTCGGCCTCGACGGGGACCATACGAAGCAATGGGTGATCGAGCCGACCGCTCCGCCCGAAAAGACGAGCGCGGCCGATCCCGCTTTCGAGCAATGGTTGAAGGACACGGCCGCCAAGCCGGCCGAAGAGCAGATCGCGGCGGTCTCGAAGAAGATGATGGAGCTTAATCCCGGCTTCGACGGTCTGATGAACGGCCCGAGACAAAACTCTGTCCCGACGACCGAGAACGGCGAGGTGGTCTCCTTGCGATTGAACGGCCCAAGCATCACGAACATTTCGCCGCTGCGGGCGTTCACGGGGCTCAAGCAATTGAGTTTCGGCGGGTCCGGCTCACCCGTGGGGAAGCTGACCGATTTGTCTCCGCTTGCGGAAATGCAAGTCACGGATTTGACGTTGCCGGGAATGGCGTTCGAACTCACCGACCTTTCTACGCTCAAGGGTTTGCGACTTGAGAAGTTGATATGCCGCGGACTGCGGAATCTTGTCGACGTATCGGCGATCGAAGGGATGCCGTTGAAGCAACTCGATCTTTTGGGAACGGGTATGGTGGATACGACGCCGCTCAAAAATCTGCGACTCGATCTCCTGATCCTCCCCAACGGAAGAACCGACCTCACCCCATTCCAAGGGATGCCGCTCACGCGTATCGAGTGCGGCGATGTCGCCGATCTGTCGCCGCTGCGAGGAATGCCTCTGAAGGTCTTCTGGTGTGATGCCGCACGCATTACCGACTATTCTCCCCTCTATGCATGCAAGGACTTGACCGAGTTGAGGTTCGTCAATGCGAAGATTACGCCGGTCGCGGCCCTGCAAAAGGCCCTTCCGAATTGCAAGATCGAATGGATTAAGAGATAAAGCCTCCACGCTTCGCGGCTCGACGAGCTTGGATGTTTCGTATCGCGAAGATCGCATGTTTTGTATTGGTCCCCGCCGTGACGACTTCGCGGCTTCCTGCTAATCGAGTCTCCCTTCGATGAGTGATCCTCTCCGTTCCAGCCGTCGCGATCTGCTTGCCGCCGCCGGCGCGGCCGCCGTGGCGAGCATGGCCTCCGTAGCGGAAGCGGCCGAGGAAACGACGACGCCTGAGAAGATCTTGCGGATCGGCGTGATCTCGGCCTCGGCGGGGGGCAAGCCGCAGATGAAGAACGGCCATACCTGGAACTTCGCCCAAGGCTTCCATCCGACGGTCAATATGGACTTCATCCGGAAGCATCTCTCGCTTGGGCAGTTGGATCTCTACGACAAATACTTCCGCAATCCGAATTTCAACTTTGCTAAGCTTCCGTTCCCCGACACCAAGATCACGCACTACTACGACGCCGACCCGAAGTCGGCCGCGATGTTCGCCGAGGGGTTTCCGGGCGTTCAGGTCGCGACGTCGCTCGAGAAGATGGCCGAAGAGGTCGACGCGATCTGGCTCGGCGATGCCGTCGGCGACGGCTCCGACCATTTCGATCTCGCCGCACCCGGCCTCGCCCGCGGCTTGCCGACCTTCTGCGACAAGCCGATCGGCGGCACCGTGGCGCAGACGAAGAAGATTCTCGAATTCGCGCGAAAGCACAAAGCGCCGCTGATGTCGTCGAGCCTTTATCGCCATCAATGGGGAACCGAAGAAGCGCTGCGCATTCGCGACTCCGGCGAATCCGGACTCCTCGAATACGTCATCGCCTGCACGGCCGGCGATTGGTCGCTGCCGGTATGGCACGTCTTCGGCCATCATCCGGTCTGGCTGGCGATGACGCTACGCGGCCCCGGCGTGAAAGCGGTGAACATGGTCGCCCAAGGCACGACGGCCCATGCCTTGATGACCTACGAAGATCGGAAACCCGCCGAGGTTTGGTTCGGCCGGCCCGACAAGCGGCCGACTTACAGTTTTGCCACCGCGGTATTCGAGAAGCGAACCTACGACTGGAGCCCGGCGATCAACGAGCACTACTGGCTCGGCCACCATTACCAAATCTTCCGCATGGCCGACATCTTCCGCCGCATGGTCCGTACGCGAATCGAGCCCGTGCCGCACCAAGAGATCCTCGAAGTCACGGCCGTCCTCTACGCCGCCTCGAAATCGCTAAAGGAAAAGAGCCGCTTGGTGGAACTGGCGGAAGTCATGGAAGTATAACGATTTCGAAATGCCGGTGTGCCGGTCGCTATTCTTGTTTCCCCGTCGGCATGCCGACGGGGTAGCCGCGGCACCTGATGAAAACGACGAAACTCGTACTCTGCTAGGTACGAATTCGGAATTCGCTGCTAATATGGCGAACGGCCGGTGCTGAACCGGTTCATTTCTCGACTTTGCGAAGAGCGGTTGCCGAGATCATTCCATTCCGGAATGCGCGAGCCGATCCGCCGGCGTGCCGCCTCGTTTGTCTTTTGTTGTCGTGCGAGTCGTGGGGATATCTCGGGAGCCCTCGCAATATGCGATCCTTCTTTGCCGTCGCCGTTTCGGTCGCGTTACTGATCGCGACGTCTGCTCTAGCCGCTCCGCCGGTGTCGGCAAAAAAGATTCCTTGGGCATTCAAGCCTCTTACGGCGAAAGCGCCGCCGACCGTCGCTAATACCACCTGGCCGAGCGACGATCTCGATCGCTTCATTCTCGCCGACCAAGAGTCGGCGGGCCTAAAGCCGAATGCCGACGCCGACCGCACGACGCTCCTCCGACGACTCACATTCGACCTCACCGGCTTGCCGCCGACGGAACAACAGCTCGTTTCATTCCTCGGTGATAAGAGTTCGGAGCCCGTTGCCGTGGCGCGCGTCGTCGACGCTCTGCTCGCGTCGCCGCAATTCGGTGAGCGCTGGGCAAGGCACTGGCTTGATGTCGTCCGCTATGCCGACAGCGTCGGTCGCACCTATAATCCGCCGTTCACCTATGCGTGGCGTTATCGCGACTACGTCATCGACGCCTTCAATCGCGACACGCCGTACGACCGTTTCATTACCGAGCAACTCGCCGGCGACTTGTTGCCGTATAAAACCGTGGAAGAGCGCCGTCGCAATCTCACGGCGACCGGAATGCTGGCCCTCGGCTCGCACGATCTACAAGGAGGCGATCAATCGCAGTTCGAAATGGACTGCGTCGACGACCAGATCGATGTGACGAGTCGCGCCATGCTCGGCCTGACGATCGCTTGTGCTCGCTGCCACGATCACAAATACGATCCTATCTCGACGCGCGATTACTATGCCCTGGCGGGCATTTTCTACAGCTCGCGCATTCGAGCGGGAGTTTCGTATCGGGGCGCAGGAAACGGCTACGTCGATCACGACAAGCTTATCGTCTTGCCGGTGGCGCAAGGGAGCCGCACGATCACGCCGACGCTGGTCCCGGGCGTTCACTCGACGAACGACTTCAATGCGATCTGGAGCACCGGCCGACGCGACATTCGCTACACGACCGATCCGAACCTGTGCGTCGGCGTGGAAGACGACGAGATCGCCGACTGCGAGATCTGCATCAAAGGAGATCCGCACGATCGGGCACCGGCGCCGCCGCGCGGCGATCTACGCATCCCGAATCTCGCGAAGCCCGCGAAGATTCCGTCGAAGAGCAGCGGCCGGTTGGAACTCGCGCGCTGGATCGCAACGCCGACGCATCCGCTCACGGCGCGCGTCGTTACGAACCGCGTCTGGCAGCATCTTTTCGGATCTCCGCTCGCGTCGACCCCCGACGACTTCGGCGCCACGAGCGAGGGCCCGACCCATCCGGAGCTTCTCGATCACTTAGCCGTTCGGCTCACGAAAAACGGGTGGTCGATCAAGCAGTTGATCCGCGCGATCGTATTGAGCCGCACCTACCGCCTGAGTGCCGATACTGCCTCGAACGCCGCGGCGAAATCAGATCCCGACAACCGGCTCTATTGGCGGGCGAACCTTCGTCGTCTCGAATTCGAACCGCTGCGCGACGCCATGCTCGCCGCTTCCGGAAAGCTCTCGCTCGATCCTCCCACGGGCATTCAAGTGGCGGGCATCGGCGGCAAGAGCAACAAGACGTCGGTTGCCGGATTGCTCGACGTCGACGACGCGTGCCGCACGATTTATCTGCCGGTCGTGCGTTCCCGTTTGCCCGAATCGTACGGCACGTTCGATTTTCCGGACCCTTGCCAAATCGCCGGCCGGCGCGATGTGACGACGGTCGCGCCGCAAGCGCTCTTCTTTATGAACGGCAGCCTGGCGACCGATTGCGCGGATCGCACCATCGACCAACTCCTCAACGAAACATTGGCCGACGATTCCGCGCGCGTCCGCCTGCTCTATCGCCGACTTCTCGGCCGCAATGCAACTGCCGACGAGGTACGCTCGGCCGGACAGATGCTCACTAAGCTGACGTCATCGATTCCCGAGCGTTGGTCTACGTTGGCGCAAGCGCTGATGTGCAGCGCCGAGTTCCGTTACGTCCGTTAAGAAGGTTCGTTAGCTGCGTCTGCTCATGATTCCGTCTTCTTTCGAGTCGATCGCCATGCCAAGCCATTCTCTCCCGTCGTTCGGTTTTTCGCGCCGGTTGATGCTGCGGAATACAGCCACCGGATTCGGTTGGCTTGCCGCGAAAGCGCTTCTGGCCGAACCCGTGCAAGCGCAACAGCGGGTCTTTCAATCGCCGCTCGCGCCGAAGGCGCCGAACTTCAAAGCCCGCGCCAAGCGTGTGATCTTCATGTTCATGGCCGGCGGGCCGAGCCATCTCGACACGTTCGATTGGAAGCCGCAACTCGCGAAGGCGGGACGTGGAGGAAAGAGCCAATATCTCGCGCCGATCTTTCGGTTCAATCCTGCGGGGAAGAGCAAGATCATGATCTCGGAAATCTTTCCGAATCTGGCCGAACAGGCCGATCACATGTGCCTCTTGAACGGCATGGCGACCGGCAATCCGGGCCATCAGCAAGCGACCGTCGCGCTGCATACCGGCAGCGAAAATTTCGTACGCCCATCGGTCGGTGCGTGGGTCACGTATGGCCTCGGCACGGTCGCGCAAGATTTGCCCGGCTTCGTCACGATCAATCCGATTAACGATCTCGGCGGTGCTGCGAACTACGGCTCGGCATTTCTTCCCGCGACGTTCCAAGGCACCCGCCTCGGCGGCGGTCGTGGGACGGTGCCGAATATCGCGAATCGTCGACTCAGCGATGCCGATCAACGAACGCAACTCGACTTCGTGCAGGCGACGAATCGTAAGCTGCTCGATCAAATGCCCGGCAATCCGGAATTGGAAGGGCTGATCGAGTCGTACGAGTTAGCATACAAGATGCAAACCTCGGTCCCTGAGACCCTCAACCTCGACGACGAGCCCGCGGCGATGCGCACGCTCTACGGTCTCGACGACGGTGCTTCAAGCAACTTCGGCACGCAATGCCTAATGGCCCGCCGACTTGCGGAAAAAGGGGTCCGCTTCATTCAACTCACGAGCCCCGGTTGGGACCATCATAATAACATGCGCGAAAATTTGACGCGCAATGCGCAATCGATCGACAAGCCGATCGCGGGCCTAATCGCCGATCTCAAGCAGCGTGGACTGCTCGACGACACGCTCATCGTCTGGGGTGGCGAATTCGGTCGAACCGCACGCGACGACAAAGGAGACGGCGACGGGCGCGGGCACGCCAATCGCGGATTCACGATGTGGATGGCCGGCGGCGGAGTCCGCGGCGGCATGCGCTACGGCAAGACCGACGAAATGGGAGAGAATGCCGTCGAAGGAAACATGGACATCCACGACCTCCATGCGACGATCTTGTATCTCCTCGGCCTCGACCATGAAGGATTGACCTTCAAATACGCCGGCCGCGACTTCCGCCTCACGGACACGAAAGGGAAAGTCCATACCGGGATCGTGGCGTGATCCATCTAAGCGACGTCCGAAACCGTTATTAGGTTGCGGTCGTGGCCGTTAACTCTGTAATGGGAGTTCCCTGCGTTAGCGGGAAGGGGCGGCCTTGGGGATCGGAGTATTCGCGGCGATGGTCGATTCCTAAGTGTCGGTAGATGGTCGCCAAGATATCGTGCGGATCGAGCTTGCGGTCCGTCGGGTACGCGCCGAACTTGCTCGTCGCTCCGATGATTTGCCCGGTCGGGATTCCCCCTCCGGAAACGAGAATCGACATGGCGCCCGGATAGTGGTCGCGACCGATGCGGCCGTCCCGTTGCTCGAGTCGCGGTGTCCGGCCGAACTCGCCGGTCACGACCAATAGCACGTCGCGATCGAGACCACGATCGTAAAGGTCGTTGATCAGCGTAGCGACGACATGGTCGTAACGCGGAAGGCGCGCGTTCATCGCCGTCAGCATGTCCCAATTGACCGCGTGATCGTCCCAGTCGCTCGCTTTGGAACCCGGCGCGCTGCCGGGCACGCGCACCGAAACGAAGCCGACACCCGCCTCGACCAAGCGCCGCGCCAACAACGCTTCTCGCCCGAACGAATCGTCGCCGTAGCGAGCGCGCGTGGCTGGATCTTCCAGCGACAGATCGAAGGCCCGGCGGGTTTTATCGGTCGTCATGATCTCGACCGCTTGGCGATTGAACGTGTCCATCGCGTCCATCGAGCCGCTCTGATCGAGCTTGCGCCGCATCTGGTCGAACTCGTTCAACAAACTCATCCGATCGTCGAGACGCGTCTTCTTCACCGTGAGGCTCGTATCGCGAAACCCGCCGTTGACGATCGGCACGCGATATTGCGCGGGCCAAAAGCCTTGTGCGATTCCCGGGCTGTAGTCGGGGCCGTTCAGGCAAACGCCGTTGATCGCCACCGCGGTCGGAAGACCCGGCACCCGACCTTCGTTGAATCGATTGACGATGGATCCGATCATCGGATGATGCGATTCGGCGGTGCCGGCCTTCATGCTGCGATAGCCGCTCAAAAACCGCGTGTGACCCTCGAAGTGGTTGGCTTGGTCGTGGCAGCAAGAGCGGATCAACGAGAAGCGATGGGCGATCTTCGCTTGCAGCGGCAGATGCTCGCAGATCTGCATCCCCGGCACGCTGGTATCGATCGGTCCATACGGCCCGCGAATCTCTGTCGGAGCGTCGGGCTTCAGGTCATACGTCTCCAGATGGCTCGGGCCGCCATGCACGAAGAGCAAGATCACGGATGTCGCCCGCTTAGGCTGTTCGGCGGCCGTGGCGCGCAAGCGAAGCAGATCGGAGAGGACTAATCCGCCGACGCCGAGCATGCCGACGCGCAGCGAGTCGCGTCTGGTAATCACGCGATTGCGACGGAGGGGATCGGACACAAGTTCGAGCATGGTGTGCTTTTGCTTCCACGGCGGCGGGAGACTTACTCGAAGGCGGGGCTGCTATTCTAATCGACATTCCAAAGTGAGTTCAATATGCTTTAGTCGTGAGGCGCCGCCGATCCGAATGGGTCGACATGCTCGCCACCGCCCTTAATCTCAGCCGAGGTATTGCTATGTCGAACGCCGATCGTCGTACGTTTCTGCTGGAAAGCGCCGCTGCCACCGCAGCCCTTGCGATGACGTCGACTGCTCTCTCGGCCGCCGAAGATGCCAAGTCCGGCGAGTCGAAGCCGAGCGAGCGTCTCGTCGTCGGGCTGATCGGGCCGGGAGGGATGGGAACATATCACCTCAAGACGTTGCTGGCGAACAAACAGGCCGACGTCGCTTATATCTGCGAGGTGGACGCTACGCGCGCCGCTGCCGCCGCGAAGCTCGTCGAATCGGCGACCGGGACCGCGCCGAAAGTCGTCGCGGATATGCGGCAAGTGCTCGACGACAAGTCGGTCGCCGCGGTCTTCATCGCCACACCCGATCATTGGCATGCACCGGCGACCATCTTGGCTTGCGATGCGGGCAAGCATGTTTACGTCGAGAAGCCTTGTTGCCACAACATTCGCGAAGGCCGGCTGATGATCGAAGCGGCCCGGAAGAACAAGCGGATCGTGCAGATCGGCACGCAGAGCCGCAGTTCGGCACATGTGATGAAGGCGATGCAACTGCTGAAAGAAGGGGCGATCGGCGAAATCATTTCGGCGAAGGTTTGGAACAGTCAGAAACGGCGCGACATCGGACATCTGCAACCGAGCGATCCGCCGCCGACCCTCGACTATGACACGTGGACCGGACCGGCGCCGCTGAAAAAGTATCAGGCCAATCTACTCCCCGCCTCATGGCGCTGGTGGTACGACTTCGGTTGCGGCGACATGGGCAACGACGGCGTTCATAACCTCGACATCGCTTGTTGGGGGCTCGGCGTCGAGACGCATCCGACGACCATTGCAGCCATCGGCGGCAAATACTTTTTCGACGATGACCAACAATTTCCCGACACGCAAAACGTTCTGTTCGAGTATGCCGACGAAAAGACGGGCAAGAAGAAGCAGCTGCTCTTCGAACAGCGCATCTGGTCGCCGTACGGACAGGAAGGCTACGAGAACGGCAACGCGTTCTACGGCACGAAGGGCTGCTTGATCATGGGACATACTACCGGCTGGCAACTCTTGGGCCCGCGCAACAAGGTGATCGATTCGATGACCGGCAGCCCGGATCTCGCGGCGCACCATCGCAACTTCTTCGCCTGCATCCGTTCCGGCGAGCCGACGCATGCCCCGGCCGAAGTCGGGCATCTTTCCGCCTCGCTCTGTCATCTCGGGAATATCGCGACCCGGCTGAGCCGGATGTTGTCGTTCGATCCGGTGACCGAGCGGATCGTGAAGGACGACGAAGCCGACGCTCTGGTACATCGGCAATACCGAGAACACTGGGGAACACCGCGCGGGGTGTGAGCTAGCGACATCGGGCGATGAGCAGCCTGCATGAAACGGGCCTAATGCGGCTCTTTCGGCCGTTTGTATACCGCGCCGGCAATCAAGTGTAACGCCCCGGCGTTATACTTTTATCGACCATCGCCCACCCGGACTCTTAAGCTGGTTCTTAAGAGAAATAAGCCATGTTGCAGATTCTTTTCGTCGCCCTCGCCGTTGCCGCGGCACCCGCCCCCGTGTCCGCAACGTCGGACTCTTCCGCTCCGCCGACTCAACAACAGATGGTTCAAACGGTGGAGCGCAGCCTCACGTTCTTAGATAAAAGCGGCACCGAGTGGTGGACGAAGACCAAATGCGCTTCGTGCCATCACGTGCCGATGAGCATTTGGAGCATGACCGAAGCGAAGAACCGAGGGTTGGCGGTTAACGTCGAATCGCTCGCACAATTACGCGACTGGGCGGTTCCCTCGTACGATAAACATCCGAAGCTCAAACCGGTCGCTCAAGACGGTGAAGAGAAAGGCTTGAGCTTGAACACGATCTATCTGATTCAAGCCGTGACGCCGACCGAGAAGCTCGACGATGCAACGACCCAAGCGTTGAAGAAGTTTGCGCTGCACTTGCTCGATGCTCAAGAGCCCGATGGGTCTTGGATGTCGTCGGCGAAGTTGCCGCCGGTTGGGGATAATACGGAAGTCCGGTCGATGCAGGTACTTTTGGCGCTCGCGACGGCCGACGACCGAGGGCTCGTCGACAAGGCTCGCTTCACGGCGGCGCGCGATCGGGCCCTGGTATGGTTGCGCGGTCGTAAGTTCCTCGAGCAAAACCAATCGTTGAATCTGCAAGTGCTCACGGCAAAGCGTTTCGGTAAGCCGGCCGACCTTGAGCCGCTGGTGAAGCAACTCCTCGCGCAGCAGGAAGCCGACGGAGGCTGGAGCCAAACGAAGGAAGCACCCAAGAAAGACCTGAAGGAATACGAAGAAGAAAAGCCCGCCGCGAACGCCACCGCAACGGCAACGAAACCAGCGACCGAAATCGTGAAGACGCCGAAGGCGCATCTGGAGAAAAGCGACGTTCCCGAGACCGGCGACAAAAAGGGGGACGGCAAGAAGCCGGCCGGCGGGCCTGTCGAAGCCCAAGTGCGAGGCAGCGACGCCTTAGCGACGGGCCAAACGATCTACGCCCTGATCGTGGCGGGAGTCGACCCGAAACAGCCGGCGATTCAACGTGCCCAGGCTTATCTCGTCCGCACGCAGACGAAAGATGGCTCTTGGCTGGTCCCGTTCCGCGCTCAGAAAAACTCCGGCCGAGCCCTTTCGCACTACGGCACCGGCTGGGCCGCGATCGGTCTGATGCAGACACTCCCGTTGTCCGTGGGTGCGCCGAAGACTGAAGGTTTTTCGGCGAGAACCGTCGCAGTGGAATAGCTTTCGCAACGGCGCGCATCCGCTTCGAGCCATCGCCATTTTGCATTTCGGCGTGGGCGAGAAGCCGGTCGAAATCGGCATGAAAACCGATTTGATTTTCCGGGGAGGTTTACCGGTCGGGCTGCGTGGTTAAGATGACGATCCGGAACCGCTGTCGCTTGAGACACCGGTATGCCGTGCTTCCGTCGTCACACGCTTTTCGCCCCTCCTTAAGTGATCCTCCCCATGTTTCGTCGGCTGCTTGCCTTGTGGATCGTCGCCTGTCCGTCGTGGGTTCTTGCCGTCGAACCTGAGAAAGCAGCGAGCGCCGCGAAGGCCGCGATCGCGACCTTCAAGCTTCCCAAGGGAGTGAAGGCCGAGCTGTTCGCCGTCGAGCCGCAGGTGGGCAATCCGGTCGCCATCGCGCTCGACGAGCAAGGGCGATTGTTCGTCGCCGAGGAATACCGCTTCAATCTCGGTACGGAAGAGAATCGCACCCGACCGTTCTTATTGGAAGACGATTTGCAACTTCAGACGATCGAAGATCGGCTGGCGATGTATCGCAAGTTCGCCGATCGCTTCGAAGGAGGCATGGCTTGGTTCACCAAACATGCCGATCGGGTGCAACTCGTCGAAGACCGCGACGGCGACGGCCGCGCCGACCATTCCCAAACCTTCGCCGAGTTCCAAGAGCCGCTCGACGGCTTGGTCGCCGGCGTGCTCCCCTTCGACGGTGACATCTATGTGACTTGCATTCCCAACCTCTGGCGGCTGCGCGACAAAGACGGCGACGGTCGGGCCGAGCAGCGCGAAGTCGTCCATCGCGGCTTCGGCGTCAACGCGGCATTTCTCGGCCACGACCTACATGGGCTCGCTTGGGGGCCTGATGGTCGGCTCTACTTTTCGGTCGGCGATCGGGGCTTTCACGTCGAGACGCGCGAGGGAAAAACCTTGCACGGCCCTCGCACCGGTGCGGTGTTTCGCTGCGAGAGCGACGGCAGCCACCTCGAAGTGGTTCATCGCGGTCTGAGAAACCCGCAGGAGCTCGCGTTCGACGACTTCGGCAACCTCTTCGCGGACGACAACAACTGCGACAAGGGAGACCGCTCGCGGCTGGTGTATGTCGTCGAAGGGGGTGAGAGCGGTTGGAACATGGCGAACCAAACGCTCGTCGCACCGTATCTCACCGGCCCGTGGCATGCCGAGAAGACTTGGTCGCTCGCCGATAAACAACAGCCGGCTTGGATCGTGCCGCCGGTCGGACACTTGGGCGCCGGCCCCTCGGGCTTCGCCTACTATCCGGGCGTCGGCTTGCCGGAGCGCTACCGCGGCCACTTCTTCATGGCCGACTATACGGGCAACGGCGGACTGGAGTCGTTCGCGGTCCAGCCCGACGGCGCAAGCTTCCGTATGGTCGACGATCATCGATTCATGGAGCCGCTTCGTCCGACCGACGTCGAATTCGGATACGACGGCAAGCTGTACGTCTCGGAATTGCCCAACCTCGATTGGAACGGCGGCAAACCATCGGGGCGAGTCTATACGGTGTTCGATCCGGCGCTACGCGCGGCGCCGATCGTCGAACAAACAAGACAACTATTCCAAAGCGGCTTCAAGCAACGCTCAAGCGAAGAGCTGACGGGCCTGCTATCTCACGCCGATCTTCGAGTGCGCCAGCGTGCGCAATTCGCCCTGGCTGCGCGGGGCGACGAAGCGACGAAGATATTTCAGCGTCACGCATCGTCGAAAGACCCGCTCTCGCGGCTGCATGCGATTTGGGGCTTGTGGCAACAAGCGCGCAAGACACCCGAGGTTGCGAAGCACTTGCCGCCGCTCCTCGACGATGCCGATCCGGAAGTGCGCGCCCAAGTCGTACGCGTGTTAGGAGATGTCCGTTATCAACCTACTGCCGCGAAGCTTGTTGCGCTGCTGGCCGACTCAGCTCCACGGGTTCGCTTCTTCGCAGCGATCGGGCTGGGGCGACTCGAACATCGCGCCGCGGTCGGGCCGCTCACGGCCATGCTGCGAGCGAATGATAACCGAGACCTGTACCTGCGTCATGCGGGTGTGATGGGCCTCGTCGGCTGCACCGACACCGATGGAATTCTTACGGCGGCCCGCGATCCGAGCCCGGCGGTTCGCATGGCGGCGTTGCTCGCGATGCGCCGACGAAGCGATGCGCGCGTGGCGATGTTTCTCGACGACGCCGAGATGCCACTCGTGATGGAATCGGCACGAGCCATCAACGACTTATCGCTCGACCAAGCGACTCCGGCTCTTGCGAAGGCCCTCCCGCGCGGCGCGGCGAGTGCCGAATACGAACCACTCATGCGCCGCGCGATCAATGCCCATTTTCGCCTCGGCACGACGGAGAATGCGCAAGCGATCGTCAAAGTCGTAAGCGACGAGCGAGCGACTCCGCTGATGCGCGCCGAGGCCTTAGCGGCGCTCGGCGATTGGACGACGCCCGGCCCGCGCGATCGGGTCACAGGTTTCTGGCGACCTCTCCCACCGCGCGAGCCGAGCATCGTCCGAGGTGTGCTTGCCGAGTCGGTAGCGTTGCTTCTCGCTCGAACATCGGGAGACCTGCAAGCGGCAGCGATCAAGCTCATCGTGCGACAGGAGATTAAAACCGACGACGATTCCTTTTTCGCGATGGTGAACGATCCCGCACGCCCCGTGAATACCCGAATCGAAGCATTGCGGCTGCTTGCCGCACGGCGTCATGCGAAGCTGCCACAAGCGATCGAAACGGCGCTGGCCGCCGAGAGCCCGAGATTGCGTGCCGAGGGGCGCGATGTATTAGCGACGATCGAACCAGAAAGCGCCGTGAAGAAACTAAACACACTGTTGAACGACGCGTCTGCTACGGTGATCGAGCGTCAACGAGCTTTCACCACTTTGGGCGCGTTCAAAGCGTCGGTAGCTGAACCACTGTTGATTGCTTGGGCCGAGAAGCTTGCAGAAGGCAAAGTCTCTGCGGATCTGCAACTCGACGTGTCGGAAGCACTCGCACCGCATACGCAGCCGGCGATCGTCGCGGCCTTGGCAAAGTTCAAAAAAACGATGCCCGAGAAGTTTCCGAAGTTCGGTATGTCGCTCGTCGGCGGCGATGCCGAACGGGGGCGTGCGATCTTCACCGGCAACGCGACCGCACAGTGTATCCGCTGTCATAAGATTCGCGGTGAAGGAGGAACGGCGGGGCCCGACTTGACGCAAGTCGCCACGCGTAATACGCGGCTCGAACTGCTGCACTCGATGCTCGACCCGAATGCGAAGATCGCGCTCGGCTTTGCTACGGTAACGTTGGTACGCGGCGATGGAACGTTGGTCGCCGGCGTCGTAAAACACGAGGATGCCAAGTCGGTGACGATCGAGACCCCGACGGGAGAGAAGGTTACGGTTCCGACCGCGGAAATCGAAGATCGCACGAGCCCGACCTCGGCGATGCCGAGCGTCGAACGGGCTCTTACGCCGAACGAGGTGCGCGATCTGATGGAGTTTCTCTCGACGCTACGTTAATAAAATACGCCCCGCCGCACCGACGCGGCGCAACTAAGGAAATGCAGAGTCATGAAACGACTTTTTCCCATCGTGTTGCTCCTGCTTCTCGTGCATTCGACCGCGGCCCACGACCCGTCACGCAAAGCGGCGGATAAGCAACGCGGCGGAGTTGTCCGAGTCGAGCCAGATGAACATGACGAACACGACCCAGTCGCCGCGAATTCGCCGGCGCGGTGGTGGAAGGGAAACCTGCATACTCATACGCTGTGGAGCGACGGCGACGACTTTCCGGAGATGGTCGCCGAATGGTATCGGACCCAAGGCTATCATTTTCTCGGGCTCTCGGACCATAACATCCTTGCACAAGGGCAGCGTTGGAAGGCACGCGACTCGATCCTCAAGCGCGGAGGACCGACCGTTGTCGAGAAGTATCTCGCTCGGTACGGTTCTTCTTGGGTCGAAACACGCGGCTCCGGTGATGCGACCGAAGTTCGTCTGAAGCCGCTCGATGAATTTCGTGCGCTGGTCGAGGAGCGAGGGAAGTTTCTGATGATTCCCTCGGAGGAGATCAGTGACAAAGTCGATGGTGCGCCGTTGCACATCAACGCCACGAACATTCTCGAAGCGGTGCAACCGCTCGGAGGCGCTACCGTCACGGAAGCGATCACGAATAATCTTCGCAACCTGCATGACCAAGCCGAACGCTCGGGCCGCGAAATACTAGCGCATTTGAATCATCCGAATTTCGGCTATGCCGTCACGGCGGAAGATTTGGCGCATGCCGTGCTCGAACGGCATTTCGAGGTCTATAACGGTCATCCCGGCGTGCATCAACTCGGCGACGATCATCACCCGAGCGTCGATCGGATTTGGGACATCTGCAATACGATTCGCCTCGTCGACCTTAAGGCCGCGCCGTTGTTCGGCATGGCGACGGACGACAGCCACAGCTATCACGGCAAACCGGAAGCATCGCATCCGGGGCGAGGCTGGGTGATGGTCCGTTCGACACACCTCACACCCGAATACATCGTGCGTGCGATTAAGGCCGGCGATTTTTACGCCTCGAGCGGCGTCGTACTGACCGAGGCGCGCTACGATGCCGAACATAAATCGCTGGAATTGGAGATCGAGCCGCACGGCGACGCCGTATTCACGACGCAATTCATCGGCACGCTTCGCGGCGTCGATGTCGTAGGCAGGCCGATTGCCGCGCCCCCTCCGGAAGCGAACTCGAAGGAAAAGAAGCCGACCCGTCGTTCGCACAAATACTCCGATGAAATCGGCAAGGTGCTCGCCACGGCTACGGGGCCGAAAGCGCGCTATGTGTTCACCGGCCAAGAGCTTTATGTGCGTGCCGTGGTCACTTCGAGCCAAGCGGCCGATGATCCGTCGTTCGAAGGACAACGGAAGCAAGCGTGGACGCAGCCCGTCGGCTGGGAAATCCCTAAGACGAAGGCGGTAACCGAGCCGAAGTAGTGATGAAGTCGAAGTCGCGTGAATGAACCGTTACTGTGCTCCGGCGAATTTAATCGGAGTTCGAGGGGAGCGGTATTCTTACCGAGATTCGGGTGCCTGCGTCTTGCTCGCTCTCGATGATACATTCGCCTCCGAGGAGGCGCACACGTTCCGTCATGCCAAGCAATCCGAAGCCCTTGTTGCGCGACTTCGCCACGTCGAACCCGCAGCCGAAGTCTCGAACTTCGAGGGTCAGGTTTCCGTCTGCCTGTTTCATTTCGATTCTGATAACGTCGGTGTCGCTATGCTTCTTGGCGTTGTTCAAGGCTTCTTGTACGACGCGATAAACGGTCGTTTGAATCGTCTCGGGTAAGCGGCCGATCTCGGTATCGCATTTCGCAGTCACGTGGATTCCAGAAT
Organism: Planctomycetia bacterium; assembly: GCA_021413845.1. Classification (NCBI taxonomy): domain Bacteria; kingdom Pseudomonadati; phylum Planctomycetota; class Planctomycetia; species Planctomycetia bacterium. Next base: position 17,677 of record JAIOPP010000115.1, read on the forward strand.
TCTCGAACTGGCCGATCAAGTCTTCGATCGCAGCCGCGAGACCCGAGTCGTCGAGCACGGCGGGTCGTATCCCTCGAATAGCGCGCCGCCCGTCTTCGACGCCGCGCCGCAGATTATCGATCACGGCTTGGATCGTCGGTGCAGCGGGACCGTCGGAAAGCAGAGCTTGGCGGCTTTCCAGCAACATCAGCGAACCGACGGCGTACTGAATCAATCCATCGTGAAATTCACGGCAAAGAAACTGCTTCTCATCCTCTTGGACTTCGATAAGATTCCGCAGCAGGTTTTGTTTGGCGATAAGCGCTTCGTGGGCCTTCTTCAAATCGGTAACGTCCGTCGAGATGCCTCCGAGCGCGATCATTTTTCCGGCTTCGTCGCGCACCGGGAATTTGATCGATCGATAGGTGTGCAACCCATCGGGATGCGGCGCGTCTTCCTCGAAGTCGAGCGGAGCTTGCGCTCGCCAAATCGCCGCGTCGGAATCCACAAACCTGCGAGCGACTTCCTCAGGGAAAATGTCGGCGTCCTGTTTCCCGATGAGGCTTTCGTCTCCTTTTTGAAAAAGATTACGATGCATTTGGTTCACGATCAGATAGCGCCCCTCCGGATCCTTGAGATAAATGACCGCCGTCGTGTTGTCGAGGATTCCGGTAAGCTGCGCTTCTCTGGTTCGTAAATTATCTTCCGCGTTTTTTCGGTCGGTGATGTCGACGCACACGCCGATCACCTGATTCGGCTTTCCCGACGCATCGCAAAATACGCGCCCGACCGCTTCGATCCAATGAATGCTGTCGTCGGGCCACACGACTCGGTACGTCGTCCGTTCCGGCGCATCGTTTTTTATTGCTCGCCCGATCGCTTCTCGCACGATTGGCCTATCTTCCGGATGGATGTTCCGATCCGAGTCTTCGATTCGCGTCTCGGTAAGCTCCGGAGGACGTCCATGAATCTTGGCCTGAGTTTCCGAGGAGCGAACTCGATTCGTCGTCAGATCCCAAGACCAATAGCCCATGCGTCCCGCTTCCAGAGCCAAGAGAAGCCGGGCTTCGATATCGGTCGCCTTGTCGCGTGCGCGACGTTCCAGTTCGGTGATCAGAACAAGGATGAGCGCTAATACGAAATAGAGGGCGATGAGGACATAGAAGGCCGTCGTAAATCGAGTCGACAACGTATACTGCTGATAGGTGACGAAGCACAAGCCGCTGAGCAGAGCGAGTACGCCGGGGCCACGGCCTCCGAAGCGCGACGCCACGATCACGGCCACCAAAAAGTACGAAGAGGTAACTCGGTTTCCGATCCATAGTCCGGTGCCGTACCACGCGAGTCCGGCGACGACGCAACAGGAGATCGCGATGCCGTATCCCCGCAGCGATCTTCTCTGGCTTTGATTCATCGAGCGGTTACCTAGATATCGGCGAAAAGCGGGACGGCTTACTCGAATTGCGTGGGGATAAGCCGCACGACCAGCACGACTTTATAAAGCGAACGGCCGGATTATTCCATGCTCGCGAGGAGCATCTACTTCATCCCCCAAACGACTGCATAGCCGAGCGGCGGCCGGCCGACGTTTGTGACACCAGTCGAGGTAAAGGCGCATAGCGACTGTCGTGTCAAATGAACTTTCTCGGATTTCGTCCGCACCGAGCGCCATGAATTCGTCGGTCACCTCACTGCCTATCGTGCGCTCGCTGGCGACGGAGCGACGAAACGATATACTACCGGACGCTTCGATTGCGATGCCGCGAAATGAGGGAGCGTTAAACGTGGATGCCGTCGGTCCATGGATGCTTCTGGCAGACGATTGCACGACGGAGAATCTCTCGATCTTCGATCCGGTGTCGCCTCATGCGCGGGCGATTGCGAACCTGTCGAACCTGGTGTTCGCCGTCACGGGATTGATCTTCATCGTCGTCTGCGGAATTCTGCTCTATTCGCTTTGGCGATTTCGTAGTCGGCCCGACGACCCGAGCACGGAGCCGGCTCAGGTTTATGGAAGCCAACCGATCGAAGTCGCGTGGACCGTCGCTCCGGCGCTCATCGTGTTCTTTCTGGTGCTCATCACGACGCGCACATTGTGGGACGTGAATGCCGATCCGCCGCTGCCGCACCCCAACGACGGCGCATTATTCGTTACGGTCGTCGGCCGGCAATGGTGGTGGGAATATCGCTACGAAACTTACGATGGTCGGCCGCTCGGCTTCGTCACAGCCAATGAACTGCACATACCGGCAAGCGAACCGGGAACGGAACGACCGGTCTATCTGAAGTTGGAATCAGCCGACGTCTGCCATAGCTTTTGGGTGCCGCGGCTGGCGGGAAAAGTCGACCTGATCCCCGGCCGCACGAACAGACTGACGCTCGTTGCCGAAGAGCAGGGGACCTACCTCGGTCAGTGCGCCGAGTACTGCGGAACGCAACACGCCAACATGTTGATCCGCGTCGTCGCCCAGAACCCGGCCGACTTCGATTCTTGGCTGGCGAATCAAAGTCTGCCGGCGCGCGAAGATCCGGCGATGAGCGAAGGCAAACAGGCGTTTCTCGCACAATCGTGCATCAATTGTCATCGCGTGCGAGGCACGCCGGCACAAGGGGGCTACGCACCGGATCTGACTCATCTAATGAGTCGACAGACGTTGGCTTCGGGCCAGATTAAGAATACGCCGGAAGACTTAAACCATTGGGTACGCGACCCGCAGCAGATCAAGCCCGGCAGCCTGATGCCGGCGTTCGGCTTGCCGACTCGCGACCACGACCTAATCGTTCGCTATTTGAATTCGTTGCATTAATAGTCGCGGCAGTAAAGCTCACCTTCCGTCTTCTCGAATATCGTAGTCGTCGATCATGTCTCTCGCCGATCCATCTCGCTCGCTCGAACAGTCGCGGTTGCCGGTGGGCACGGCAACTAGGCCGACAGCGACGACGGTATTGCATGAATGGATCACGACGGTCGATCACAAGCGCGTCGGGATCATGTATGTGCTGCTGAGCCTGGTGTTCCTCGTGATCGGCGGCATTGAAGCGCTGTTGATGCGTTGGCAACTGCTCGCTCCGCGTAGCGATTTCCTCGGGCCGGACACATTCAATCAATTGTTCACGATGCACGGCACCACGATGGTCTACTTCGTGGGAATGCCGATTCTGATCGGAATCGGCAACTATCTGGTACCGCTGATGATCGGAGCGCGCGACATGGCGTTCCCTCGCCTGAACGCCTTCGGCTTTTGGATTACGTTGTTCGGCGGCTTGCTTGTGTACTCCAGCTATGCCACGGGAGGCGCTCCGGCGATCGGCTGGTTCGCTTACGCCCCGCTGACGGAACGAACCTTCGCGCGCAGCGCGGCGACCGACTTTTGGGCGCTGGGATTGATCGTCAGCGGCATCGGGTCGCTGACCGCGGCGATCAACTTCATCGCCACGATTCTCGCGCTCCGCGCGCCCGGCATGACGATGCGGAAGATTCCGTTCTTCGTTTGGACGATGCTTTGGACGTCGTTTCAGATCTTAATCGCAGTGCCGCCGCTGACCGCCGCACTTTCGATGATCATGCTCGATCGCCAGTTGGGGGCGCACTTCTTCGATGTCCAAAACGGCGGCTCCGCATATCTGTGGCAGCATTTGTTTTGGTTCTTCGGCCATCCCGAAGTCTACATTCTGATCTTGCCGGTGTTCGGCATGGTTTCGGAAATCATTCCCGTCTTCTCGCGCAAGGTGCTGTTCGGCTACGAGTTCATGGCCGCGGCCACGTTGGCGATCGCGTTCATCAGCCTCGGAGTGTGGTCGCATCACATGTTTTGCGTCGGGATGAATCGTACGCTCGATCTCTACTTCGCCGCGGCCAGTTTGCTGGTCTCGATTCCCACCGGCATCAAGTTCTTCAACTGGCTTGCGACGATGTTCGGCGGCCGCATTCGTTTTCAATCGCCGATGTTGTTCGTCTGCGGTTTCCTGTCGCTGTTTCTCATCGGCGGGTTGACCGGCATCATGCTCGCCGTCGCACCGTTCGACTTCCAACTCTCCGACAGCTACTTCGTCGTCGGCCACTTTCATTGGGTGCTCATCGGCGGCACCCTCTTCGGCACTTTCGCCGGCATCTTTTATTGGTATCCGAAAGTGACCGGACGGATGCTTTCCGAGCGGTTGGCGAAGTGGCAATTCTGGTTCCTTTTCTTCGGTTTTATTTTGACGTTCGGCCCGATGCATGTGGCCGGCTTCCTCGGCATGCCGCGGCGCATTTACACCTACGACGCCGATCGTGGCTGGACGATTTGGAACCAACTAACGACGCTCGGCGCGCTCGTCCAAGTGCCGAGCTACGCGATCTTCGTCTACAACGTCGTCGCTTCTCTATGGAACGGGAAACCAGCCGGCGACGATCCCTGGAACGCCTGGACTTTGGAATGGGCGACGACGTCCCCTCCGCCGTCTTACAACTTCGAGGAAATTCCAACCGTCTATAGCCGGCGTCCTTTGTGGGACATAAAACATCCCGACGATCCCGATTGGTTGTACGAATGAGCGCAGCGCCGCCGAATATCGCCGTGTTTCCCACTCCGCCGTCGATTACGTCGGAGCCGAATCTGAACGGCCCGCAATGGGGTATGGTCGCGTTTCTAGTTTCGGAATTCGCGTTCTTCAGCACGCTCTTGGTCGCGTACGTCACGTTCATGGGGCAAGACACCCACGGCCCGACGCCGGCCGAAGCGTTGTCGCTGCCGCTGGTTGTCGGCAACACTTTATGCCTGTTGTTGAGCAGCGTCGTGATTCATCACGCCGAGAAAGCGCTCGACTCCGGAAGCCAAACGAAGTTCCGACTTTGGTGGCTGGCGACGATCATCCTCGGCGGCGTGTTCCTCGCAGGGACCGCTTACGAATGGCACGACCTGATCGTCCACAAGCGATTGACGATTAGCCGTAATCTCTTCGGCACCTCCTTCTTCACGCTCGTCGGCTTCCACGCTCTGCACGTCTCCATGGGTGTGATCGCGATGCTGATCGTGTTTGGCTTGGCGATGCGCGGCGAAGTCGCCGGCCCAAGGCATACCGGCGTTCAGCTGATCGCTTGGTATTGGCATTTCGTCGATGTGGTGTGGGTCGCGGTGTTTCTGCTCGTCTACGTGATCGGCAGGAGCACCGGCGCATGACTCTCGAACCTCCCGCCGCTCAGGAATCCGCCGGAGTCGACATGCCTGCGCCGACCGCGGCACCGCTGGTGTTGTCGTTGGGGATCGTCCTCATGGCGGCCGGCGTGGCGACGAACATGGCGTTTCTATTAACGGGCGGCGTGTTGTTCGTCGTCGGTCTGGGCCGGTGGATCTCGCAGCTCTTGCCCCATCGCGGACACTGCCGCGAGGCGCTCGTCGAGCCGGCGCTCCGACCACGACCGGTGGTCGTCGAGCCGGGAGCCGTCGAACGGATGCGGCGCGGAATGCCGGGCTATCGGCTCCGGTTGCCGGAAAAAGTCCATCCGCTGTCGGCAGGCGTCAAAGGGGGAATCGTCGGCGGCTTGGTCATGCCGTTGCCGGCTTTGGTATACGGTGTTCTGAGCGGTCGCGGTATCTGGTATCCGATCAATCTTCTCTCGGGCATGCTGCTGCCGAACGTCGGTGATCTGAGCGTGGCCGAGCTTGAGCGATTCAGCCCGTCGCTCTTGCTGATCGGCGTCGTCATCCATGCGACGATCTCGTTGATGCTCGGCTTGATCTATGGCGTGTTGATGCCGATGCTCCCGCACCTGGCAAGGCCCATCGCTTGGGGCGCATTGCTCATGCCTTTGCTCTGGACGGCGGTAAGCTATAGCGTTTTAGGCGTCGTCAACCGGACGATTCGCGGATACATCGAATGGCCGTGGTTCGTATTATCGCAATTGATCTTCGGCGTCACGGCGGCGATCGTCTTCATGAGAATGTCGCACCGTAATCGTTACATGGCCGGCTTCCTCGGCGGACTCATCGGCGGCGCAATAATGCCGATCCCCGCTGTGCTGTGGAGCTTGCTCATGAAACACGGCATTTGGTATCCGGTGAATCTCCTGGCGGCGATGGGTTATCCGAACCCCGGCGAATTGTCGATCGAACAGTTGGAAAGCTTTCATCCCACCTGGCTGGCTTTCGGCGTCGCCGTACATCTCGCGTTGACGATCTCCTTCGGTTTGGCGTTCGCGTTGGTGTTGCCGCGAATGCCGTCCATTCCCGGGCCGATTGCTTGGGGCGGACTACTCATGCCGCTCTTATGGACCGCCTCCAGCTACGGTTTGATGGGGGTCGTGAATCCCGTGTTGCAGCAGCGTGTCGATTGGGCGTGGTTCGTGGTATCGCAATTCGTATTCGGCGTCGTCGCGGCGATCGTCGTGGTCCGGAGCGAAGAGGTTCACATTCCGCCGGCAGGACGAGGTGCCGAGCGGACCGATTACATCGCTAGTGATCCCGAGGCGCAAGCGTGACCGCTTCCCACGAACGACGATCGCGATGGTTCGCCAAGGCACCACTAGCGTGTGCGCTTGCGGCTCTACTTTCGCTAGCGCTCGCAGGCTGTGAATTTCCAGGCCAACCCGATCCGGCCGATCGACCGATTCCGGAAGATCAACAACTCGATTTCGGCTTACTCTTTCAGCGTAACTGCGCGGGCTGCCACGGCGCCGAAGGCAAACTGGGGCCGGCACCGCCGCTGAACGACGAGCTCTTCCTCACGATCATCCCCGACGCCGATTTACTTTCCTTAATTCGTAGCGGCCACAAGGGGACGCCGATGCCTGCGTTCGCACAAGCCAACGGCGGCCCCCTTACCGAAGCTCAGGTGTCGGCACTCGCGACCGGCTTGAAGCAACGGTGGAAGCCTGCATCCCCCACCTCCGCAATGCCGACGACAAGCGTGCTACCTCCATATCGCTCGCCTCTTGCCGAAGCCGGAATAACCAAGAAAGGCGATCCGGTGCGCGGGGCGCAACTTTTTGCGAAGGCCTGCGCCGAATGTCATGGAGCAGACGGAAAAGACGTCGATCTTACGATTCACGATCCCGATTTTCTCACGCTCCTCAGCGATCAAGTTCTACGGCGCATCGTCATCACCGGCCGTTCCGATCTCGGGATGCCAAGCTATGCAGGCACCGAGGGTCGATCGGACGACTTCCAACCTTTGACATCGACGGACATTGACGATGTCGTGGCGCTGCTCGCCGCATGGCGGCGCGGCCCTCTCAGCAAGAGCGAGCTCAAGTAAGCATGACGGACTACAAGATGGTACAACTCACATCCGCTCTGCCGCCGGTGCCGCCGTGCATCGCATCGATTCCGCCGTCTGCTCCGCGCCGCTCCTTCCTGCGCTGGATCACCGGCCTTTGCGGCACCGTGGCAAGCGCGGTCTTAGGGCTACCGCTGGTCGGCTACTTTCTCGCGCGACGAAAACGAGAAGTCGCCTGGGTCAGCCTAGGCTCGATCGAAGACTTCCCGGTGAACGAAACGCGCATGATTATGTTCGATAGCCCGTTGCGGCAGCCGTGGGACGGCATGACGGCGCACACCGGTGTTTATGTCCGCTACGAAGGTCGCGACGAACAGTCCGTCGACCGGTTCTTGGTGTTGGCCGTGAATTGCGCGCATCTCGGTTGCCCGGTATCGTGGTTTCCGCAATCGGGCCTGTTCATGTGTCCGTGTCATGGCGGCGTTTACCATGCGAACGGAGAACGTGCGTCGGGCCCTCCGCCGCGCGGAATGTTTCACTGTGTCTGGCGCATTCAAGACGGTCGACTCCAGGTTCAAGCCCCGCACTACCCAACGTTGCAAGACACGCTCGACGGCACGGTCTAAGAGAGGGAAGGCCCAGGCAGCAGAGGGCCGAACGAAAGCGTTATCGCGAGGAAGAAGCATCGATGGTCGGAATGCTCAAAACGATCGGCAACTGGCTCGACGCGCGTGTCGGATTTCGCGAGACGTTCTGGCCGATGCTGCGGCATCCGGTTCCGCGCTCGCTCGAAGGTCCGATGGGCTGGTGGTATGTCTTCGGCAGCGCGTCGATGACGCTGCTGCTGATTCAAATCGTCACCGGCATCGGCTTGGCCTTGGTCTATGTCCCCGCGGCGGACCAAGCTTACGAAAGCTTGTTGTTCCTCGACTACCGGCAGCCGCTCGGCTGGTTTTTGCGGGCCCTGCACTACTACGCGGGCTCCGGCATGGTGGTCATGTTGCTCATCCATATGACGCAAGTATTCCTCCACGGTGCGTATAAGTACCCGCGCGAATTGACATGGACCGTCGGGGTCGTGCTGTTGCTTTGCACGCTCGGCATGTTTTTTACCGGCCAGATTCTCCGCTGGGATCCGGACGCTTACTGGGGCCTAGCGGTTGCCGGCTCGATGGCGGGCCGCGTGCCGATCATCGGCCCGGAAATAGTGCATGGGTTGTTGGGGGGCGACGTGATCGGGGGAGATTCGTTGAGCCGGTTTTTCGCGCTGCATGTGTTCGTGATCCCGGCGGCATTGTTCGCGTTCTTGGCGTTGCATTTGTGGCTGGTGCTGAAGTGCGGCATCAGCGCGCCGCCGGTGCCTGGCATCATAGTCGACCCAAAAACATATGACGCGGAATATGAGAAGGAGTTGAAGACGGGCGTTCCGTTCTTCGGCGATGCGCTGCTGAAAGACATACTGTTCTCTTCGCTGACCGTGATCGCGGTGGTGGCACTCGCCGCGATTCTCGGCCCTAAGGGACCGAGCGGCCCGCCCGACCCGACGCTCGGCGGCGTGAACCCGCGCCCAGAGTGGCCGTTCTTGTGGCTCTTCGGCTTGCTTTCTCTAAGTCCGCCTAGCGCAGAGACGTTTATCATTCTCGCCTTTCCGGTGCTCGTCATCGCGGCTTTGTTTTTAGTGCCGGTCGTCAGCAACCGCGGAGAGCGAGCACCAAGTCGGCGACCGATCGCGGTGCTGATCGTGATCGTAACGTACACGGCTTTGGGCGCGCTCACTTATGAAGGGATCACGTCTCCCTGGTCGCCGAAGATGACGGCTTGGAGCGGCGATCCGATTCCCGAACGGATCGTGTTGCAAAGCACGCCGCGACGATTGCTGGGAGCGGTCGTGTTTCAGAATAAGAACTGCCGCAACTGCCATGCGCTCGACGGCCTCGGCGGCACGCGCGGACCTGATCTATCGACCATCGGCACGCGCTTGACACGCGATCAACTTATCGATCAGGTCAGCAACGGCACGCCCGGCGGCGGCAACATGCCGGCTTACGGGGGCCGAATCAACCCGGCCGAGATGGCGCTGCTGGTCGACTTCATGGTCGGCCTGCGGTCTCCGAATCAACCACCGGCGGAAGCATACGGCTTATCGCCGACGGTAGAAACGAAGGAGGCCGCGAAGAAACCATGAGCCCGACGCTCGATGCTTTTCTTCGTTCATGGCCGTGGAATCCGTGGCTCGCGGCCGCGATGTTGCTGAATGCCGGGCTCTATCTTCGCGGTTGGCGCGTGCTGCGCCGTCGCGATCCGCGCCGCTGGACTTTCGGACGGCTCACAGCCTTCTTCGGCGGGCTTGCGGCGATCTACCTCGCGCTCGCTTCGCCGGTCGAACCGTTTGCGGCGCTGTTGTTGCAAGTTCACATGGTGCAGCACCTGCTGCTGATGATGGTGGCTCCGCCGCTCCTTTGGCTCGGTGCGCCGTTGCTGCCCATCGTGCGCGGTCTGCCGGAGCCTGTGCGCACGTACTGGGCGGCGCCGTTGCTGCGTCACCGGGGGTTGCGACGCTTGTTCTCGAAGTTGGTTTCGCCGTGGATCGCCGGGCCGGCGTACGTTGCGACAACTTGGTTCTGGCACTTTCCACGTAGCTACGAGTTGGCTTTAAGTCGCGATGATTGGCATTTCGCCGAGCACGTTTGCTTCATCTTGAGTGCGCTGTTTTTTTGGTATCCGATCGTGCGACCTTATCCCAGTCGGCCGCGCTGGTCGACTTGGCTGCTGCTGCCGTATCTGCTCTTGGCCGATATTCAAAATACGGTGCTTGCGGCATGGCTCACTTTTTCCGACAAGGTGCTCTATCCCTACTACGAGCAAGTGCCGCGTATCGCCGGCATCTCGGCGCTCGAAGATCAAGCAACGGCCGGGGTGCTCATGTGGGTGCCGGGCTCCGTCGCTTTTCTGTTGCCGTTGTTCTGGATCGGACTACGGCTGCTCTTTCCGACATCGCCCGCATCAAAATCGCGACTGCAACTTCCGATTCTCCACGTGCCGCCGGCAACGCCGCTGGATCTGCTGCGCATACCATTTCTAGGTTCGTTATTGCGTCGACGAGCGACGCGCCGCGCCGCGCAAGCGGCATTAGCTTTTTTAGCGATCACGGTTATCTACGAGGGGCTCTACGGTCCGCAAATCGGGCCGATGAACTTGGCCGGCGTGTTGCCGTGGATTCATTGGCGCGGCGTTTTGATTCTCGGTTTGCTCATCGTCGGCAACGTATTTTGTTTCGCGTGTCCTTTCACGTTGCCACGAGCGCTGGCTCGGCGACTACTGCCGAACGGTCGAACCTGGCCGCGCTACTTGCGCAGTAAATGGCTTGCCGTCGGGCTCACTCTGTTGTTCTTATGGAGCTACGAGGCATTCGCCTTATGGGACAGCCCCTGGCTCACGGCCTGGATCGCGCTTGCCTACTTCGTCGGAGCGTTCGTCATCGACTCCTGGTTTCGAGGAGCGCCGTTTTGCAAGTACGTTTGCCCGATCGGTCAGTTCAACTTCGTGCAATCGCTCGTCTCGCCGCTCGAAGTAACTGTTCGTGAGCCGTCGCTGTGCCATTCTTGCCGCACGCACGACTGCATTCGGGGCAACGATGCCGCCGGGGGTTGCGAGTTGCACTTGTTTCAGCCACGAAAGATCGGAAATCTCGATTGCACGTTCTGCCTCGACTGCGTGCGCGCTTGCCCCCACGAGAATGTCGGGATCTTAGCCACCGTTCCAGGCCGAACGCTCTGGAGCGATCCGCTTCGTTCGGGCATCGGCCGACTTAGCCATCGGCCCGACCTTGCAACCCTCGTGCTGGTGCTCGTGTTCGGCGCGTTCGCCAATGCCGGGGGAATGGTGGCGCCGGTGGTCGAATGGCAAGACCGGTTGCGCGACTCTCTCCGCGGCGTTTCGCAATTGCTTGCGACGAGCGTTTACTATCTGGTGGCACTCATCGCCATACCGTCAGGGCTCGTCGTCGGTGCGGCTATGCTAAGCCGCACGCTGAGTCGATCGAAGGAAAGTATCCCGACCCTCATCGTTCGCTATTCGTATGCGTTTGTTCCGATCGGGTTCGGGATGTGGCTGGCACACTATAGTTTTCACTTCTTCACCAGCTACGACACGATCATTCCCACGACGCAGCGTTTCGCCGCAGGCATCGGCTGGTTCAACTTCGGCGAACCTCAGTGGCAATACTCTTGCTGCCGGCCGGCCGTGGCGTGGATTCCGCAACTGGAAACGCTCATGCTCGATTGCGGCTGGCTGCTTTCGCTTTACACAGGCCTGCGCATCACCGAGGCTCATGCGACTGATAACAACCGCGCCACGCAAACCATCAAGGCATTCGCGCCTTGGGCGCTGCTGATCTCGCTATTATTCTTGGTAGGTGTGTGGATTATCTTTCAGCCGATGCAGATGCGCGGCACGCTTCCGGCCGGCGGCTAGGCGTCTTCAAATTAGATTCGTTCGATACCATGCACTCGCCGGCTTCTATTTCGATTTTGGTTTGCATCTTGTTCGGCCCGCTATGCGGCATCTTGCAGGCCGATGGTGGGACGCTCCGGCTCGTCGAGCAACAAGGGAAATACCGAGTCTCGATCTTCACGTCGCCGAATCCGTTGCGAGCCGGACCTGTCGACATCAGCCTGTTCGTGCAAGAGGCCGACACCGCGCAACCCGTGCCGGAGGCACAAGCGACGGTCATCGTGACACCGAGCGACGGCGTCGGCCCCTCCTCGCAAAGCCCGGCCACGACGGAAGCCGCGACGAATAAGCTTTTGCGAGCCGCGTTGTTCGACCTTCCGACGGCAAATAAATGGGATGTCGAAATTCAATGTGAAGTCGACCGCGAACGGATCGTCGGGCGTTTCACGATGGAAACCGTGGAACCGCTGCCGGCGTGGCTTAGCGTTTGGCCTTGGTTCTGTTGGCCGCTCGTCGCGATTTTTCTTTTCGGCTTGCACCGGCTATTCGTCGCTCGCAAGCCGGCGGGTCGAGATCGAACGCCGCATCGTGTAAGTTAACGGCGAACAAGAAACCTCTCCTGCTGTATGCCTGCAGGAATTTATACCGATAAGCGAGTTGATGCTATGGATCGAAAAGTTGCGATCGTCACCGGCGCGGGCTCCGGAATCGGCCGTGCCGCGGCGCTGGCATTGTTTCGCGAAGGTTATTGCGTGGCCCTCGCCGGACGCCGGGCCGAAGCGCTGGCGGGAAGCATCGCACTGGCCGCAACGTCGACCACGACGGCGAAAGACATCGAACGCCTCTTGGCGATTCCGACCGACGTTACCGAACCCACCGAAGTTCGAACATTGTTCGAGCAAACGGTCGCGCGTTTCGGTCGCGTCGATCTGCTGTTTAACAACGCGGGGACCGGTGCTCCCCCGATACCGCTCGATGAGTTGACGATCGAGCAATGGCGGCGCGTCGTCGACGTCAACCTTACGGGCCCGTTCCTTTGTACTCGCGAGGCGTTTCGCGTGATGAAGGCGCAATCGCCATGCGGCGGGCGGATCATCAACAACGGTTCGATCTCGGCCCATACTCCGCGTCCTAACTCCGCGCCTTACACCGCGACCAAGCACGCGATCACGGGCCTCACCAAATCGACGGCGCTCGACGGCCGAAAGTGGAACATCGCGTGCGGCCAGATCGACATCGGCAACGCCGCTACGGAAATGACCGCTCGCATGAGCGGCGGAGTGTTGCAAGCCGATGGCCGCACCGCTCCGGAGCCGACGATGAACGTCGACAACGTGGCCCGTTCGATCGTTTACATGGCCGGCCTTCCGCTCGACGCGAATGCGTTGTTCCTTACGGTCATGGCTACGCAAATGCCGTTTGTCGGCCGCGGATAACTCGAACTCTCCACGGTTCTCTGCTTGCTAACAAGACGCAGTCGGCATCTCCAAAGGAAATCGTCGAATGAACCACGAACCGGATCGCGATCGCTCGCTCGATGGCATTCTTTCTCGCCGGACTTTCTTTCGCGGTTCCTTGCTAGCCGCCGGAGCGTTAGCGCTCACGGAGTTGAACGAAGATTCTACGCATGCCGCCGACGAAGCGATAAAGCCTACGAACACGAAGCCGAGCAATCCGCATCCGCTCGACCCGTTGTCGCCGACGGAGATCGGGCGAGCGGTGGAGATCGTACGTGCGAGTTATCCCACACCGAAAGACTTGCGATTCGTCACCGTGACGTTGCGCGAGCCCAGCAAGCAAATCGTCAGGGAGCACGGTCCAAAAAAGGCGATTCCAAGAGAAGCCTTCTTGATCTTGCTCGATACTTCCATCGGGAAAGCGATGGAAGCGATCGTCGACTTGCGACAAGAGAAGCTCGTGTCGTTCGACAAGCTACCCCATGCCGTGCAACCGCCGATCATGGCCGATGAGTTCGCCGAGTGCGAGGAGGCCGTGAAACGCTCGCCCGAGTTTCTCGCGGCTCTCAAGAAACGAGGCATCGACGATGTGAAACTCGTGATGGTCGATCCTTGGTCTGCCGGAATCTACGGCACCGAATTGCCCGAAGACGCAGGCAAGCGTTTATCTCGCGCTCTCTGTTGGGTTCGTTCGGAAGTGAACGACAACGGATATGCTCGGCCGCTGGACGGTGTGATTGCGGTGGTCGATCTCAACAAGATGGAAGTCTTGCGAATTGAAGATTACGGCGTCGTGCCGCTGCCGCCCGAAAGCGGCAACTGGGCGCGCGAATATCTTCGCGACGTGCGACAAGATCTTAAACCGCTGGAGATCACGCAGCCGCAGGGGCCGAGCTTTACGGTCGACGGTTACGAAGTCGCTTGGCAGAAGTGGAAGTTCCGGATCGGCTTCACGCCGCGCGAAGGACTGGTGCTCCACACGCTGAGCTACGCCGACGGCGATCGCGAACGAGCGATCTTGGCTCGCGCGAGCGTTTGCGAAATGGTCGTCCCTTACGGAGATCCCGCCGAACGCCACTTTCGCAAAAACGCTTTCGATATCGGTGAGTACGGTATCGGCACGATGGCGAATTCGCTCCAACTCGGCTGCGATTGCTTAGGCTCGATGCGCTACTTCGACGCACATATGACCGACAGTCGCGGGCAGCCGCTCACGATCAAAAACGCGATCTGCCTGCATGAGGAAGATTCCGGATTGCTATGGAAGCACACCGACTGGCGCACCGGTTCGAGCGAAACTCGCCGCTCGCGACGGCTCTCAGCGTCGTTCATCGCCACGGTCGGCAACTATGAATACGGCTTCTTTTGGTATCTCTATCAAGACGGCTCGCTTCAATGCGAAGTGAAGCTGACGGGAATCATGAACACCACGGCGCTGAAGCCCGGCGAGCAGCCGGAGTACGGCGTCGAGATCGCCCCGCAACTCAATGCCCCCTTTCACCAGCATGTGTTTGCCGCACGACTCGACATGAGCATCGACGGCGCGGAGAACTCGGTATACGAAGTGAACGCGGTTCGCATTCCGCGCGGGTCGGACAACCCGCACGGCAACGCATTTCGCGCCGAAGAAACGCTGCTGAAAACCGAGCAACAAGCGAAGCGGATGGTCAACGGAGCGGCCGGCCGCTTCTGGCGAATCGTCAATCCCGGCAAGAAGAATCGCCTAGGGCGTTCGGTCGGCTATCGCTTGGTGACGGGCGAGAATTGCCCGATCTTGGTACAGCCCGATGCCGCCGTGATGAAACGGGCGGGCTTTCTCGCCAGCAATCTGTGGGTCACTCCCTATCGAACGGAAGAACGTTATCCTTCTGGCGAGTATCCCAATCAAAATCCCGGCGGCGACGGGCTCCCGAAATGGACCGCGAACGATCGGCAGATCGAAAACACCGACCTCGTCGTGTGGTACGTGTTCGGGCACAACCACGTTCCTCGTCCCGAAGATTGGCCCGTCATGCCGGTCTCGACGATCGGCTTCATGCTCAAGCCCGATGGATTCTTCGAGCGCAATCCGGCCATGGACGTTCCTTCTCCGACGAAGTAATCGGATTGCGTTCTGGCATCGTTTGAAATCACCGAGCCCTCGTTCTCGTATCGGAGCCTCATCATCGCTACCAACTTCGTTTCTCGCCGAGATGTGATCGGTCTCGGTGCGCTGACCGCCTGCGGATTTGCGGCAAGCGAGCTGCCGGCCGACGACACGGCCGTTCCAAAGCCGGGATTGGAAAAAGAGTTGGCTCAGTTGGAAGAGACCTGGGCCGGAAGCTTTTCGATCGAAGCGCAGCGTCTCGACGCGCCGGGCCATTTCGCACTCCGACCGAACACGATTCTGCCGACCGCCAGCACCTGCAAGCTGTTCGTGCTTTGCGAACTGTTTCGGCAAGCGGAAGCCGGCATCGTCGACCTAAATGCCCCCCTCACATGGAAACCGGAGCATCATCGCACCGGCGACGGGGTGTTGCGGGCGATGATTCCCGGTCAGGAGTTATCGGCTCACAACATGGCGATCCTGATGACGGTCTTGAGCGACAACATCGCAACGGCCGTGCTGGTCGACCTGCTCGGTCCGGACAATATCGGCCGGAGCATGAAGACTTGGAAGCTGGACGACAGCGATTTCTTCGAGGGGCTTCCGGCCGGCTCTCGCGCCGCGCAGATGAAACAGCCCGTTAGCACGGCACACGATCTCTGTTCGCTCATCACGCGGATTTATCGAAAAGACATTTTGACTGCGAAGTCGTGCGAAGAGATTATTCGCATCTTGCGCGCTCAGCGTTGCAACGACATGCTCGCGAGATACATTCCCGTCGGCGAAGACTGGGGCAACGCCCCGACCTGGATTGCGAACAAAACCGGTTACGGCGAGTGCCGCGTGGAAGTCGGCATCGTGAAGAGCGCCGTACTGACGATGTCGCTCAGCGTGTTTTTTAAGCCGCACAAGTCGCCACCGCACCGGCTGAAAAGCATGTCCGATTATCCACCCGTCCTGGCCGTGGCGCATGCCTGCCAAGCGGTGTACGAACACTTTGCAACTGCGTAGGCGGCTATGCCATGAGCGGCTGAATCGGCTCGCCGGATTGCACGACGGCGGCGACGTCGCTCGGCAAGTTTCTGTCGAGTCGCAGTTGTCCCAAGTCGAACATCGTATGCATGATCGTCGACAGGAGATGCGACGGGGTATACGGCTCCGTGGCAGGGCGGGAAGCGTTCGAGTCGGAGCGGCCGACCACTTTTCCCATGTTCAATCCGCCACCGTAGACCAGCAGAGGCGTGAGTTCGCCGTAGTGGTCTCGTCCGCCGTTGGTGTTGATGCGTGGCGTGCGCCCCATCTCGCCTGTGACGACAAGCAGCACTTTGTCTTGCAATCCGCGAGCTTCGCAATCTTCGATGAACGCGGCCACGGCATGATCGACTTGGGGGCCGAGCCAGTTCATGCCGTTCAGTCCCTTAGGGCTGTTGCCGTTGCTGTGCATGTCCCAACCGCAATCGGAGACCGTGACGAAGCCGCAACCGGATTCGACGAGTCGCCGAGCGAGCAGCATTTGCCGGCCGAGCAAATTCGTCGAGCGTTGCATATCGCCCCAGCGGCGCACGTCTTCGTTGCGAAAGCAATGGCTCGTGTCGTAACGAGCAAGCGACTTCGGATCTTCGTTCGCCAAATCGAACGCCTTGGCGACTCCGCCTGTGATGACGTCGTACGCCTGTTGCTGCAATCGATCGAAGCCGTCGATGCGGCCGCTCACGTCCATCCGTCGCTTGAGCACGTCTAAGCCGGTGAGTAACGCGCGACGATCGGAGAAACGATCGGCGGAAATCGCCAACTGCATGTCTTGCTGCAAGGGCCCGCCGCCGCTCGGGCTGAAGGCCTGATAGTTCGCTCCCAAAGAGCCCGGCTGCGTGAGGCCCGGGAGGTGCCCGGTCTCGAAGTTGCGTCCGATCTTGAAGTCGGGCGGAGCGACGGCTTCGGGCAGAACGAGCGTATGGGTCGGCGCGCCGGTATAAGGATGGTTCGTGCCGACGACGCGCGAGTAGAGTGCGCCGAGCGCGGCCTTGGTCGAATTGCCGGCCGTCGTGACGGAATCGTATTCGTGTCCGCCGTTCTTCGATTGAAACGTCCGTACGACGGAAAACTTCTTCGCCAATCGCGCGAGTTGCGGAAAGGTGCCGCCGAAGGTGATACCCGGATGGGCCGTATCGACTTCACCCATGATGCTGCGAAATTCCGCCGGAGCGGTCATCTTCGGGTCGAACAGTTCGATATGCGAAGGTCCGCCCCCTAAGAACAGCAGCACGACCGAGCGGCCGGTCGCGTAAGGCTTAAGCACGTCGGCCGCCCAAGCATCGCGCCCTGCAAGGCCGGGCATCGCCGCTCCGAACAAACTCATCGCCCCTACGCGTAGAAAATCACGGCGATGTACGCCGCCGCCCGGCGATCGATACGGCTCGGAGATCGATAACATGGCGAGTATTCCGAAGAGGGAGGCATTCAGGCGGGAGTCGAGCGGGGAACTGTATCATCATCTAATCCACCCCTTCGTAGCAATCGTATTTTCCGGCTCCGCGTCTCGACCCTTCGCCGCAGGCCTGTCAAAGCCGATTTATTCGGAATGCTGGGCGACAAGTCGAGCTCGGTCGATTCATGAAACGCCGGCCGAGAGCTGGGCAAACTCCTCGTCGGAAAGAGAGACGCTTGCAGCCGCGAGGTTCTCCTCCAGGTGCGCGATCGAAGTCGTGCCGGGAATGACGATGATATTGGGTGCCCGTCGTAGCAACCAAGCCAGTGCGCCGCGTGTGCCGGCGAGCGGGGCTTGCGGGGCGAAGGGCTTGGCGGCAAGCGGACCCCAGGGGAGATAGGCGATCTCGTGCCGAGCGCAATAGTCGACGACCGGATCGTCGGCCCGCTCGACCAAGTTGTAACGATTCTGCACCGACACGATCGGCACGATGCCGCGTGCTTCCTCGATCTGCGCCAGTGAGACGTTCGACAGCCCGACGTGTCGCAGCTTCCCTTCGCGACGCAAATCCGCCAACGTACCGACGCTCTCTGCGAACGGGACCTGCGGATCAGGGCGATGCAACTGATAAAGATCGATCCGTTCGATGCGTAGCAACTTCAAGCTTTCTTCGCAGCGACGACGAAGAACCTCCGGCCGACCATCGGCGAAGACCTTGTCGGGCGCCGTCTTCTCGACGCCCCCTTTCGTTGCGATCACGACGTCGGCTGCGTAAGGAGCGAGCGCTTCACCGATCAACTCCTCATTGCACGACGGACCATAGGCATGCGCCGTGTCGATGAAGTTGATTCCGAGTTCGATGGCCCGACGCAGGAGCCTTTTGCCGGCTTCCCAATCGGGATACCGACCGAAATTTCCCGGCTGCGCGCATAACCGCATGGCACCGTAGCCGAACCGATGGACGCGTAAGTCGCCATCGAGAAGAAACGTCGTATTCATCAGCCGAGATTTCATGAAGGGACGAAGCGCAAAATCGATCCCGATTCCGCAAGCACGCCATTGTAGCGATGCGCAGCGGCTCTTTCCGCCTCTCACATCGCACATTCAGGAACTACGCCTGCGCTTCGCTCCAGGCACTAGAACCGGAGGCAAAGATCGACATACAGTCTCGATTGCAGAAGGTCGCGGCGGTCGGTCAGGGGGTATTCCCAGCAGACCCCCGTTTCATTCATCCGGCCGAAGCGATAGCGCATGCCGAGCGAGCCGGTAACGACATCGTGGCCAGCCACGCCGGAGGCGCCGAGGTTGATGAGGTCTTGTCCCTCGAAGTTCACCGGCACTGTATTGCCCGCGTCGAACCAGTGGAACCAGTTCACACCACTGAGAACATAGACGCGTTCGGTGAGCTTCACGTCCCATTGGTTCGACCAATACCACATCGAAGAACGAGCTTCGGTATCGGTCGGGAGGCGAAGTCCGGAGCCGGTAACCCAATGTGCGACACCGTCGAATAGCGATTGGCCGGCACTCGAAAACAGATGGAACTCTCCGTCTCCGCGGCCTTGGAAGACGCGATGCGCACCGGTATCCAGCTCGAACGTGCCGCCGACGCTTACGATCGTTTGCGATGCGGGATTGCGAAATAAGTTGTATTTCAAACCGGCGGCCACATCGGCGAAGCCTTCCGTACCGGGCACTGTCGGGTTGCCGGGATTGAGCCAAAGGTAGCCGTCTTTCGTGGCGATGATCGACAACCGTTGTGTCAACGCAACGCGAATCTGCGCGGCGAGGAATTGCGCCGTCCCACCTTGAAAAACCGGATTGGCATGCGGAATCCATTGATTCGCAAAATGGAATCGGAGTTCGGTGAGCGTGCGGGGATCTTCGAAGAACAGCGGGTTGCTCGCCGGCGAGATGAAGTCGGAAAAGGCACGATCGCTCGAAGCGAAAATACCGAGAAGCTTGCCGTTGTTGCCGACGAGCGCGGCATCGACGATGCGAGCCCCCTCGGATAGCTCGATCGGCTTCTCGTTTCCGCTCGTCAAGTCGACCAACTTGCCGGCGCTCGAGCTCGTACCCGATGAAGGATTCGTAAAGGGATCGGTGCGCAATTCGTCGAAGGGCGATCCGGCGGCGAACGAAGCCGTCGTTGTGAGAACGGCCGCGCAGATCGCGAGACTGAAACGTACGACGCGAAGTGATGCACTCGACACTAGCCACCTCCCTGTGAACAGATCATGCCGCCGACGGCAATCGGACGCGGCGACTTTTCGAGAACGGATCCATCGCCGATGCGAGGTTTCTTCGTCGAGCCGCGAAATGCGCTACATCGAAAGGAGCGTGACTTCGGGCGATTGCCAAATTCGCAGATTTGCTAGTTCTCAGTCTGCATAAAGAGCTGTCCTGCGCGATAGAATCCGCGGAACCGGGCAGCGACCTTCGCATTTGCGAAGATGCGATACCGCAGGGCCGAATGGCTCGCAGAACGGCGCGGCAGACATCGCCGAAGCAATATCCGAATTAGAAAAGCGTTCCTTGTGCATTCATTTCTATTGATCCATTCCTCCCCGCCGATTAAACTCAATGGGTGATACTGCCCGCCCCCGCCTGCGTGTCGAACCGCGCCACCTCCGCACGGACTACTACACGATGATTCCCGCCGCACGCCCTTCTTCTCACGTCGACCGACGTTCGTTTCTCGTCGCTTCGACGGCCGGCTTTGCAGGCCTACGCTTCGGCACGCCACGCTTGGCCGCAGCCGCGAAGACAGCCGACGCCGCTCGACGCCGAGCCCCGAAAGCCAAGAGCACGATCCTCTTCTTTCTCTGCGGCGGCTCTTCGCACATCGACATGTGGGATCTCAAGCCCGAGGCTCCGGTCGAGTATCGCGGGCCGTTCAACCCGATCGCCACGAGTGCTCCAGGCTTGATGATCGGCGAGCATCTGCCGCTGACGGCGCAACAAGGTAAGCACCTCGCGATCATCCGTTCGCTGCGCTGTTCGGTGAACACGAACGACCACCACGCCGGCTACTATCACAACCTCACCGGCCACGCTGCCGACGCGAGCTTCCTTTCGCTCGGCAATAATCGCACACCGATGCCCGACGATTGGCCGTATATCGGCACGGTCGTCGGCTCGCGCCGTCCGACCGGCCAAGGCCTGCCGAACTGCATCGCTCTGCCGCACATGCCGAGCCGCGCTCCCTACACACGGCCGGGCCAGTTCGCCGCGCGGCTCGGCGTCGAACACGATCCGCTGTATGTCTACGGCAGTTTGGAAAAGCCGCTGGAGTTTCAAGCCCCCGCGCTGGTGTTGCAAGGAGACGTCGACGGCAGCCGCCTGGCATCACGGCAGCAGTTGCTTTCGTCGCTCGACAAGGCCCGACGCGAACTCGACGCCACGGCCGATAAGCGTCAGTGGTCGCAGTTGCAAGAGCGCGCACTGTCGCTCCTCGGGGGAACGCAAACCACGGCCGCGTTCAATGTCTCAGGCGAGTCTGAAGCGCTGCGCGAGCGTTATGGCCAGACGGTCAACGGCATGAGCTTGCTCACGGCCCGGCGATTGGTCGAGGCCGGAGTACCGTTCGTCACCGTCTTTTGGATGGAAGACGAGAAGAAGCTCCACAAGAAATGCAAAAGCGCCGGAAGCTGGGACACGCACGGAAATAACTTCAACTGCCTGAAAGACGACTTGCTGCCGGAATTCGATCGAGGCTTCTCCGCGCTAGTAGAAGACTTGCACCAGCGCGGCCTGCTGGACGACACGCTCCTGATGGTCACGAGCGAGATGGGACGCACGCCGAAGATCGGCGACCGGCGCTCCGGCGGCGTCGCCGGTGCAGGACGCGATCACTGGACGCATTGCCAGAGCATCGTCATGGCCGGCGGAGGCATTCAAGGAGGCCAAGCCTACGGTACGACCGATCGCCGGGCCGAGTTTCCGGCAGAGAAACCGGTCACGCCGGCGCATATTGCCAAGACCGTGTACCACGCCATGGGCATCGACGATCTCGAAGGACGCGACAAAGATGGCCGTATCTTCAACCTGCTCGCCGAAGGGGATCCGATCTTAGACTTGTTCTAAGCGGCGCCGATTCAAAAAGGTATTGAGCCATAAAGATCGACCTTCGTTGAGGAGCCATGCCGTGCGACGCCGAGAGTTTTTGCAGTCGGCCGCGGCGGGGCTTTATTGCGGCGGTTCACTGTCGGCAACAGATCCGTCGACGGCGGAAAAGCAGACCGAGAACCATCTCGTAAATGAATGGTCTCCGGAGCCGCCGACGTTTAGCGTGATCCCTGTCGTCGGCGACGGCCGTTGGATCTGGAACAAGCCTCCCGAGAACGAAACCGGCTATTTAGAGCCGCGCCGTTTTCGATTGCAAGTCGGCATCGAACTAACGGGGCGCGGCGACGCCGAAGGAATCACCGCGACGACGCCGGTGCCGATCGGCGTTCCCGAGCAGGAGATCGTCTCCGAAAGTATTAAGGTCGTCGGTTCGGAAGCGACGCTCGAATCGATTGCCCCGCTGGCGCGGCAGTTGAAGATGTTCGCGCCGCAACTGAGCCGCGGGCAAACGGCATCGGCTGTCGCTGAGTTCGAGTTGCGATTGCAGAAGCAGTATTTCGGTTACTCACGTGAGAAATTCCCCGCCGCGCAAACGGTTCCGCCCGAGGTGCGCTCGGCGTTCCTCGGCGATAGCCCGGGCATTCAGACCCGATCGCCGAACGTGCTTGCGCTGGTGAAAGAACTCACCGAAGAAGGTGCAAGCGGCACCAAGGCAAGCGCCGCAGAGCATCCTTGGCGACAAGCCGAACTTTTCGCCGCCTGGGTTCGTGAAAACATCAAGCCGAAGCTCGGCGCGTATACGAGTGTGACGAAAGCGATCGAAAATCGCTTCGGCGACTGCGAAGAGATGGCCGGAGTGTTCGTTGCGCTGTGTCGCGCCGTCGGCATTCCGGCCCGGCTCGTCTGGATACCGAACCATGTTTGGAGCGAGTTCTATCTCGCGGACGATGCAGGAACGGGGCATTGGATTCCCGTCCACACGGCTTGTTACCACTGGTTCGGCTGGACCGGCGTGCATGAGCTCGTGTTGCAAAAGGGAGACCGTCTCCGCGTGCCGGGGAAGGGAACTCTCGTGCGGCTTCAGCAAGACCGCCTGCAATGGATCGGCACGAAGCCCGACGCTAAGTACTGGGCCGAGTTGACCCCGCTGGCCGATGCCGATGCGAAAGCAACGAGCGCGGACGCGAACACCGACACGTCCGACGCCGGGCCTGGCGCGCGCCGCAAGGGCCCGACCGGCGAATGGCTTCCGATCGGCAAGCATCCGCTCGATAAATCTTTGCGAAGATAACGTCTGCCCGCCGAGTCGAACATCCGCAAGTTCCGCGGTATCGTCGACAGTTTATTAAAGCTCCTCTAATCTCGAATCGACCGACGAAGCGAGTCGCGGGGAGCGCATACCCCGCGGCTCTTTTTATACCTTCACTTTCTTCAAGGACCGCGCCGATGCTCGTTCATCGTTGGTTGCTCGTAACACTGTTGAGCGTAACATCGGTGACAGCGACGTTTGCCGAAGAGAAGCGACCGCTCGCGATCGAAGACCTTTATCGTTACGACGCCGCGACCGATCCGGCCCTCGCCCCGGATCGGCAGCGTGTGGCCTATACGCGCGACTGGGCTGAGCCCGGAATGAAAATCCGCCGACAAGCGATCTGGACTGCCGCCGGCTCGAGCGAACACAAACGTCCGCTCGAAGTCGGCGAACCCGACGGTCGCAAGCCGGTCTGGTCGCCCGATGGCCGGTGGCTCGCGTTTCTTTCGACGCGTCCCTTTCCCGACGGGTCGCCGGCTTTCTCGCCGGTCCCTCCCTATTCCGACGTCGCCACCGATATCTGGCTCATGCCGGCCAACGGGGATAAAGCGATTCCACTCGCTGGGAAGGGCAAACCGTATGGGCGAGTCTTCAGCGACGGTTTCTACGGCCGCGTCGCCTTCTCGCCGGATAGTAAGCGCCTCGTATTCGTGGCCGACGATGGTCGCGATACGCGCACTCCTGAAGAGCATGCGGCCGGCATTACCGTCGTCCGCGAAGATCAAGGGGAGGGCTACACCGGCTACGGTACGGCACGCATCTGGGTCGCCGAACTCGCGGAAACGCCGACCGCGGTCGCCGCGACGAATGTGAAATGCTTGACGACTGACGACGCTTGGTACGGCGATCCGCAGTGGTCGCCCGATGGTACGTTCCTCGTCGCCCATGCCAATCGCTCGACCGATCGAGAATCGGTTCGCTTCAGCATCAACAAAAATTACGACATCTGGCGCATCGAGGTCGCGAGCGGATCCGTTACGCCTCTTACGACCGGCCCCGGCCCTGAAGTTTCTCCGCGTTTAAGCAGCGATGGTCGGCGGCTGTTGTGCTTGTCCGTCCCGCGAAAAGGGCCGCATGCCGACGTCTATAACTTGCTCGTCGTCGATCTCGCGCCGAGCGGCGTCAGCAGTCGCGTGTTGTTCGATCATCACGGGCCGGAAGCGGAGAAGCCGCCCCATTCGTCGCCGACGTTTCCGCTCCCTGCCGAGCCATGGCTCGACGACGAGCGCATCATCTACGACACAGTCGCCGGCGTGAAGTCGCTGCGGCAGATGGTCGCGTTGAAAGACGGCGCGCGGATCGATTCCGAAAACGAAACCGAGCCGACGCAACTCGCCGATCTACGCCAGGCGCGCGAGCGGCTTATTCCACCCAGCCACGCCTACCTGCAAGATCGTGAGTTAGGCGAAAGTAAAATCATCGCTTGGAAAAGCACGGACGGCACGGCCATCGACGGCATCCTGACGTTGCCTCCCGCGAGCGTAGTGAAACCGCCGTATAAGCTGCTCGTCTATCCGCATGGCGGCCCGCACGGTCGTGCAGCGGAAGGCTTCAACTTCACGGCCGAGCTCTTCGCGGCTCACGGCTACGCTGTTTTTCAGCCCAACTTTCGCGGCTCGACCGGATACGGTCGCAAGTTTCTCGATGCCGATCGCTTCGACTTCGGCGGCGGCGATATGCAAGACATTCTTACAGGCATCGACGAGCTCGTCCGCCGCAAGATCGTCGATCCGCAGCGGCAATTCGTATACGGCATCAGCTACGGGGGCTTCATGACGAACTGGCTCGTAGGCCATACGACGCAGTTCCGCGCCGCAGCGACTCAGAACTCGGTCACCGATCTCAACATGATGTGGGGGCTGAGCGATCTACCAAGTTGGACCGAATGGGAAATGGGAGGCTTGCCTTGGGACGTCTCCGCCAAGATGCGCGCGCATAGCCCGCTCACTTATGCGGCCCAAGTGCGCACACCGACGCTGGTGCTGCATGCCGATCATGATCGCCGCTGCCCGCTCGCGATGGGCCGGATGTGGTATCAAGCCCTGAAAAAAGCCGGCGTCGAAACCGAGATGGTCATCTATCACGACGAACGGCATGGGCTCTATCAATTGCCGCATCAAGCAGACGTTTACCGTCGGGCGTTGGCTTGGTTCGCGAAGTACGATGCCGCGGAGAAACCCTTGACGCCGAGACCCGCGAAATCGGCGTCGGCCCGTTGAGCATTTCCCTCTTGCACAGGGCCCCGCAGTTCATCGATAATAGCCGATGCGTTGCGAACAGGATCGTGGCCGGGTAGTCCGTGATTCGCGATCTTATCGGGAGAGGGGCCATGTTTTCATTCGAGGACGGCAAGCGAACTGGCGGAAGACCTGAAGCCGATGGCACTCACGGCGTCGGTGGAATCTCGCGCCGCGAATGGCTCCGCATCGGCAGCCTCGGCGCCGCCGGCCTCACGTTGCCCCAACTCCTCGCCGCAGACGCCCAAGCCGCAGATCCTCTTAAGGTAGCAGCCCCGAAGCTCACGCAAGGTCTCGGCGGAGGGACGTTCGGTCGGGCCAAGAGCGTCATCTTTCTCTGGCTTCAAGGGGGGCCACCGCAGCACGAAACATTCGACCCTAAGCCGGACGCTCCGCTCGAGATTCGGGGCCCGTTCCAACCGATCTCGACGAACGTGCCGGGCATCCGATTCTGCGAGTTGCTACCGCGCACGGCGCGCATTGCCGATAAGCTCGCGATCGTCCGCTCGCTTCATACGAACGACAACAATCACGACGTCAGCGGCTATTGGGTGCTTACAGGCAATCCGTATGGTCCCGGCAGCGCGCGACAAATCAAGCCGACCGATTGGCCTTACTTCGGCTCGATCGTGAAGATGCTTCGCCCCAGCGAAAAGCTTCCTGCGCTCACCAGCGTTTGGGTGCCCGACATGATGCGGCTCAACGAAGGAGTGACGCCGGCCGGACAAACTGCCGGCTTTCTCGGCGGGCGCTGGGAGCCCGAGCGGTTTACGGGCGATCCTTCGGCGGCGAGCTACAGCGTCGAAGGTTTGTCTCTCCCGAACGACATCACGCAATTGCGCGTCGATCGCCGACGCGATCTCGTGCGCCAGTTCGATCGGCAGTTTGCCGAAATCGAACGGAGCGGCGCAGTCGACTCCTGGAACAAGCTCTCGCAGCAGGCATACGATCTCGTTACCTCCGGCCGCGCTCGGGCCGCCTTCAACCTTGCGACGGAAACCGATGCCGTGCGCGATCGCTACGGCCGGCACTCTTGGGGGCAAACGGTGTTGCTCGCGCGGCGGCTGGTCGAGGCCGGCGTGCGGCTCGTGCATGTGAATTGGCCGCGCGAAGTCGGCGATAGCGCGGTCGACAATCCCATGTGGGACACGCATTCGAAGAACGCCGATCGGTTGCAAGATTGCCTCTGCCCACAATTCGACGTCGGCTTTACGGCCCTGATCGACGACTTGGAAACGCGCGGCCTGCTGGATGAAACGCTCGTCGTGGCAATCGGCGAGTTCGGCCGGACCCCGAAGATCAATAAGAGCGGCGGACGCGACCACTGGGGGAACGTGTTCAGTTTCGCAATGGCCGGCGCAGGCATTCGCGGCGGGCAAGTGTTCGGCGCAACCGATAAGAACGGCGCGCACCCGACGGTCGATCCGATTCGCCCACACGACCTGACGGCGACGATCTTCCATCTACTGGGAGTCGATCCTGCCGGCATGTTCCACGACTTGAACGATCGCCCGCATCCGATCACCAAGGGCTCACCGTTGTCGCGGCTCATCGGCAACGGCTGTGTAACCGCTGCGCGTTGCGAAGCCGGCGGCGACCCGGCGTTCGTGCCGCCGTTCGATACGAGGCTCTTGTTCGATACCGATTTCCGCAGCGGTACGCCCCTTTTACCGGCCTCGAAGGAATCGCGCGACAAGGGCTGGCGCGCGAAGCCGATTCGCGACGCAAGCGACCCGGCGATGTTCGCGGTCGACCGTGCCGAAGGTTCGGCACCCCATTTGCGTATCGGTTTCACGGCTTGCGGCGATGCCGCAGAGTTGCCGTTCGCGACCGGTGCGAAGGCGGTCGTCGCGCAGGAAATACGCAACGCGCGGGCCGGGCATTTCACTTTCAAAGTGAAGGCCTCCGGCGGCGGCAAGTCGGCAGAGTTCTTCACTCAAGCGTTCAATGCGAATTTCGCCTGTCGTCTGGTGCTGTTTCGTTACAAGACGATGGCGAAAGATCCGACCGACATCGATGAACTCGGAAGCGAGACGTTCGTTCCGGTATTCGACGAGAAGGGAAAGCCGCAGGAGTTTTCGATCACGAAGTTTCTCGGTTCGACGCAACCGAATGTGAACTTCTCGATCGGCAACGGCCTCGGGGTCGCCATCATCGTCGAACGATCTTCAGCCGGCCCTCTGGTGGTCGCTCCCGGGGACGGCAACTCGCGCGATGCGTATCTGCGGATTGACTCCGTCTCGTTGGAATTCAATCCGCGCCGCCGCGACGACATGGTGACGACGTAGCCGAGGGGTGGCGTCGCAATTTATTTTCGGCAGTGCATCTAAGCGGATTGCACTTCGGCACGCCATCGCTTCCACTACGCACTTCGCGAAACTCCACAACTTAGGCGAGACTGCCATGCCAGGCCGGATGAAACGGATCGTTCCTGCGCTTTGCGTTTGGATTGTATTGCATGTCTGCCTCGCTTCCGCGGCCGAAGATTTGAATTGTCTCAGCGACAGCGAACGGACGGCTAGCAAACTCTATGCGCGGCTTCAATCGCAGGCGTTGACCATGCTCGATGGTCGCACCGCCGTGTTCGAAGGCTTGAAGTCGCCCGAGAACATTCGGGAATACCAGGCGAAGCTACGAACGTTTTTCACGAAGCAACTCGGCGGCTTTCCCGAGCGAACGCCGCTCAACGCTCGAACCGTTCGGACGTTGAAAGCGAAGGGCTATCGAGTCGAAAACGTGTTGTATGAGAGTCGGCCGCACCACACCGTTGCGGCGAATTTCTATTTACCGGATGGACCGGGACCGTTTCCCGCCGTGCTGGTTTCCAGCGGACACAGCCGAACCGGCAAGACCGCCGACTACAATCAGCGCTTCGGCATCGCCATGGCCTTAAACGGAATGGCCGCGATTTGCTTCGATCCGATCGGGCAGGGGGAGCGCTCACAAATTCTCAATGAAAACGGCGCACCGCAATTCCCGGGGACCGTTACGGAACACTTCCTCGTCGGTGTCGGCTCGATTCTTGTCGGCCGCAACACGGCCTCGTATCGCGCATGGGACGCGATGCGCACGATCGATTACCTCGAGACTCGCCCGGAAATCGATCCGAAGCGCATCGGCATGACGGGCTGCTCCGGCGGAGGCACGATGACGAGCTATGTCATGGCGCTCGACGACCGGATCGCTTGCGCCGCGCCGGCTTGTTATCTCTCGACGATGCGCAAACTGATCGAAACGATCGGTCCGCAAGACGCCGAGCAAAACATCTTCGGGCAAATCTCGTTCGGCTTGGATCAGCCCGACTATGTGTTGATGCGCGCCCCGAGGCCGACGTTGATCAGCTCGACGACCGGAGACTTCTTCGATATTCGCGGTTCGTGGGACAACTACCGTCAAGCGAAGCGAATCTACGGACGATTGGGGTTTCCCGAGCGGGTCGACTTGGTCGAGATCGAAGGAGTACACGGAGTTCAACCGCAGAATTTGGCGACGATCGTCTACTGGATGCGGCGCTGGTTGCTCGACAAAGACGATGTGGTGCCCGCTGCGACATTTACGACGCATCCGGAGAACGATTTGCTCTGCACGGAACATGGTCAAGTGTTGCGATTACCGGGTGAGCGCTCGGTGTTCGATTTGAATGCGGAATATGAAAGCGAACTTGCGGTTCGTCGGCAAGCCCAATGGAAGGCCGGCTCCTTAGAAGCGATGCGCGGGAAGGTGCGCGAGGTCGCCGCCGTGCGACCGCTCGACCAGATCACACCGCCGACGATGAAAGACATCGGACGCGTACAGCGTGAGAAGTATCATATCGACAAGCTCGTCTTGAATGTTCCGACCGGCGCGGTATTGTCGGGCCTTACTTTTCATCCGAAGATACCGAAAGACGATGCCTATTTGTATCTCCACGACTCAGGTAAGTCGGGCGATTCCGAAGCCGGCGGCGCAATCGAACAACTGGTCGAGAAGGGATACGCCGTCGTCTCGATCGATCTGAGCGGGCAAGGGGAGACCGCGTCCGGCAAACGTGAGCCTTTGCTTGGAGACTGGAAAAACTTCTACCTCGCTTATCTCATGGGACGTTCGCTTACGAGCGTGCGCACGGAAGACGCAATCGCCGCGGCGCATTTCGTAGCGTACTACCAGAAAGAAAAAACGTCGCCGCGCCGCGTGCATGTCATCGGCGTCGGACATGCCGGAATCGCGGCATTGCATGCCGCGGCGTTGCAACCGGAGTTGTTCGCATCGGTGACGTTGAGAAATTCGCCGCACGATTGGTCGAGTACGGTTAAGCAATCGGCACCACTCGGAATTCTCGAAGGCTCCATTCACGGAGTGTTGCAGCTTTACGATCTTCCCGACTTGGTGCGGCTGATCGGCGAAGATAAAGTGCGTATCGAAAAGTAGGCGATACGCACTCAAGCCCGGCATCCCACATTTAACCGAAGAATGCGATGCGAGACCCATCCGCGATGTCGACTCTGTCGGTTACGATCGACCATATCCGCGCAGCCGCCGAGGTGATAGCCAAGCATATCTCTCCGCCGCCGCTGATTAGGTCTTATGCGTTGCAGAAAGAGCTCGGGTTGTCCGCCGAGCGACGAATTTGGTTGAAGGATTATGGTTGGACGCCGGTCGGGTCGTTTAAGCTGCTCGGCGCGCTGAACTGGATGGATCGCAACTTGGCCCGTATCGGCGATCGCCCCGTTGCGGCGCATTCTTCCGGCAACTTCGCGGCGGGAATCTCTTACGCCGGCATGCGTTACGGCAAGCGGACGATCATCGTGATGCCCGACACGGCGCCACGGACAAAGTTCGAGTTGACCCGCTCGTTCGGTGCGGAGGTTCGGACCTACGACATCGCTCGCGATCACGAAACCGGCGAACGCGACCGACTCACGCGCGAGATCGCCGAACAAGAAGGGGCGGTGCAAGCCTCGCCTTACGACGATCCGGATGTCATCGCGGGGAACGGAGTCGGTGGGTTGGAAGTCGTCGAAGAGTTGCGCCGACAAGACCGAAACATCGCGCAGTTTCTCTGCCAAGTGAGCGGCGGCGGGCTTATGGCGGGGCATGCCCTCGCGATCGCCGATGGTTTTCCCGAGGCCGAGATCATCGGTGTCGAGCCGAGCGGCGCCGACGACTTCGCGCAATCGTTCGCCGCGAAGAAGAGAGTTCGAGTCGAACGCCCGAAAAGCATCTGTGACGGGCTGTTGTCGTACGATGTCGGCGAACACAATTGGCCGATTCTCGAACGGCATGTAACTACGGCGGTTGCCGTGAACGACGACGTTACGCGACAAGCGATGCGATGGCTCTACCATAATCACGGCATTCGCACCGAGCCGTCGGGAGCCATCACGACCGCCGCGCTCTTGAGCGGAGCCGCCAAGGCGCGCGGCGATGGGGATACCGTGATCGTGGTGAGCGGGCGCAATGCCGATGAGACCTCCTTTCGAAACTGGATCCAATGACGAATACCAAGCTACGCATCGCCTTGGCCGAGATTGCGCAAGAAACCGATTCGTTCAGCCCAATGCTCGCCGACTTAAGCGACTTCGAGGCTTACGGGCTTTACTACGGCAAGGAAGTTCTCGAACGGATGCGCGGCGTCGGGCCGTTAGGTGGATTTCTCGATGTAGCCGAGAATGAAGAGCGCGATGTCGAAGTGCTGCCGATCATGCGGGCCTGGGGGAGCGCCGGCGGAACGATCACCGCCGCGACGCTCGACCAGCTCGTCGAACGATTCATCGCCGGATTAAAACAGTCGCTGCCGGTCGACGCCGTGTTTTTATCGTTGCACGGTGCGGCGGCGTCGGAGAGCGAGGATGATGTCGAAGGTTATGTGCTGCGAGGGGCTCGCGAGGTGGTCGGCAAGGACATTCCGATCGTCGTCGCGTTCGATCACCACGCGAACGTTACGCAGCTGATGGTCGAGTGCGCGAGTTTGCTTGTCGGCCATGAAACGCAACCGCACGATCCGCCGGCTACCGGACGCAAGGCGGCGCGGCTTCTGTTTCGGATGCTGCGCGGCGAAATTCACCCGACCAGGGCGTGGCGGAAGATTCCGATGATCACGCCGCAGGATCAGTTCCTTACCGCGGTCGACCCGATGAAAGAGTGGTTCGATCACGCGCGGCGACTTGAAGCGCAGCCCGGCGTATTGGATGTGTCGCCGTACCCGATGCAGCCGTGGCTCGACGTGGCCGAAGGGGGCTGGGCCGTTGTGGTGCATACCGACGGAGACATGGACCTGGCCGAATCGCTCGCTGCGGAAATGGGAGAGCTTGCCTGGAACTTGCGCGAGAGATTTTGGGCTTCGGAGCGCGTCGCGCCGGCCGAAGCGGTGCGGCTTGCATCTGCCGCAGAGGCCGGGCTGGTGATCCTGTCCGACACCGGCGACTCGGTATACGGCGGCGCTCCCGGCGACAACACTTGCCTCCTAAGTGCTCTGCTCGCGCAACCGCTTTCGGCTCCGGCCTTCGTGCCGATGGTCGACGCTGCCGCGGTAAAGGCTGCGAGCGCGGCCGGCGTCGGCGCGCGGATCACGATCGAGCTCGGGGGCAAGCTCGACCGTGAGTTTTGCAAGCCGGTCACGGTCGATGCCGAAGTGGC
The DNA here is from genome assembly GCA_021413845.1 of Planctomycetia bacterium. Classification (NCBI taxonomy): domain Bacteria; kingdom Pseudomonadati; phylum Planctomycetota; class Planctomycetia; species Planctomycetia bacterium. The sequence goes on from JAIOPP010000115.1 coordinate 49,505, forward strand.
TGCCGTATCCGCGGGCTTCGTCGTCGATCTTTACGACCGAGGCGTATGCGATCTTAAGCAGACGGCGCTGCTCAGGATCGGCAACGTGTATGTTGCGCTGCTCGATCATCGCAGCTTCGCCGTCAACCATCCGGTGCTTTATACACACCTAGGGCTCGACATGTCCGACGCGAAGATGGTCGTCGTGAAGACGGCAAGCAACTTCCAGTTCTTCGGCCGGTGGCGCAAAGAACTGATTCGGGTCGACACGCCGGGAACCACGCAATCGGACCTGACGGCCTTCCGCTGGAAGCGATTGCCGCGCCCGATCTATCCGCTTGATCCGCTCTAGAATCCGCTGCCGTATTAGATCAATTCCGAAATCGGCTCGCGGTTCTCGACGATATATTGCGGCCGGCCCGCCGGGTCCATCAATTGCGTCGTGTCGACGTTGATTCCGAGCTGCCGATATACCGTGGCGTAGACTTGCTGAAATTGAATCGGTCGTTCCGCGGGCTTCGCACCTAGTCGATCGGTCGATCCGATAAACTGCCCCGTCCGCAAGCCGCCTCCGGCAACGAAGACGAAGGAGGCAGCCGGCCAGTGGTCGCGACCGGCACCGCCGTTGATTCGAGGCGTGCGTCCAAACTCGCCGCTCATCATGATGATCGTGTCGTCGAGCATGCCCCGTTCTTCGAGATCGCGAATCAGTGCGGTGAGTCCGAGACCGAGCATCGGGAGCTGGCGTTTAAGCGTGGTGAAGTTGGCGGAGTGGGTATCCCAACCGCCCCAGGTGAAGCTGACGACCCGAACACCGGCCTCGACGAGCCGACGGGCGACGAGAATCTTCTCGTTCATCTGGCGTGTCATGTCGTCTTTGCCGTAGCGTTCGCGCGACGAAACCGGCTCGCGATTCGATTCCAAGGCGTCGGAGAAGATGGGAGACGTGACGACATCGATCGCGTCTTGCGTGAAACGATCCATCGCCTTCATAGCGCCGCTCGCGTCGGCCTCGCGACGGAAGCGATCGAGCGATCCGAGCAGCGCACTACGATCGTTCAAGCGCGATTCCGGCATCGATAACTTCAGCGTTTGTCGGGCCGCGGTGCCGGGGTTGAAGTCTCGCAACGATTGGCCGAGGAATCCCGGCGAGGTATGTCCCGTAAGCGAAACGGCAGCGACGGGGCAATCGCCGACACGACCGAGCAGTTTCGACGCGACGGCACCGATGCCCGGACGACCGCCGAAGCTTGCCAAGCTGCTCGCCGGCCAGCCTGTATCGGATTGGTTATTGGTATGCTCGTTCGAAGCATCGCTGATCGACCGCACGACCGCGAACCGGTCGGCTACGCGTGCGAGATCGCCGAAGTGTTCGCAGATATCGAAGCCCGGCACGACGGTCTGAATCGGCCGAAACTCTCCACGCACTTCTGCGGGCGCATCGGGCTTGAGGTCGAACATATCCAGATGCGACGGCCCGCCCGGCAAGGCGATATTGATGATGGACTTGGCCCGTGGTTTCGCGCCGGGAACGGAATCGGCACGCAGTAAATCGGCCAAGGTCAAACTTCCGGCTGCCCACGCACCGGCACTAAGAAAATCGCGCCGTGAAACACCGTTGCAAAACCGACTGCCGTTACCATTGAACGTAAGCATGGCGATACTCCTAGGAAGGCGAAGCAGGGCGGGGGCTGAAAGCAGGCGGGAGGCGGACAAAACTGCGGGTTAACGCTCGCCTTCCATTAGATCGGAAGTCGCCGATGGATTGCAAGAGGATTTAAGACAGATTTCCGCAAGGTGCGGTCCGACGTTGCGATTCACAGGAGGCGATCTGAGACGGTTGTCGTGCTAACCGATGCCGACTACGTTGACCAACCGCCCCTATAACTTGCCGCTTGGAGACCGCAGATGCCTCATTCGCCGTCTTTCCACTCTCCGTTTGGGCGGCTCCTATTCCTTGTGCTCTTGGCCGGTTGCACGGCTGTTTCCTCGTCGCTCCCAGCCGTCGAGCGGCCGAACATCCTTTGGTTGACGTGCGAAGACATGAGCCCCGATCTCGGGTGCTACGGCGATGCGTATGCGCGCTCGCCGAACATCGATCGCTTCGCGACCGAAGGAGTTCGCTTCACGCATTGCTTCTCACATGCCGGAGTCTGCGCGCCGAGCCGCTCGGGCATCATCACGGGAATGTATCCGTGCTCGATCGGATCGCACAACATGCGCTCGAAGACCGTGCTGCCGCCGAACGTGAAGTGCTTTCCGGAGTATCTCCGCGAGGCCGGCTACTACTGCACGAATAACTCGAAGACCGATTACAACTTTCCGACACCGGAGACCGCTTGGGACGCATCGAGCAAAGATGCATATTGGCGCAATCGAGGTAAAGGCCAACCGTTCTTCGCGGTCTTCAATTTCCTCGTGACCCATGAAAGCCAGATTCGCACGCCGGAAAACGACTATGAGAAAAACACGGCACGCCTCACCGCGAAGCAGCGACACGACCCTGCGCTCGCGAAGTTGCCGCCGTATTATCCCGACACGCCGGCCGTACGCCGCGACTGGGCTCGCTACCACGACAACATCACGGCGATGGATTACGAATTTGCCGAACGCCTCAAAGAGCTCGAAGCAGCAGGCCTCGCCGAGAACACGATCGTGTTTTTCTATAGCGACCACGGCCGCGGACTGCCGCGAGGAAAACGCTGGCTCTACGATTCCGGAACGCATGTCCCGCTCATCGTGCGTTGGCCGGAGAAGCTCCGGCACTTAGCGACGAAGTCCGAAATGCCGAAGCCGGCTACCGTCTGCGACGATCTCGTAGCCTTCGTCGACTTGGCTCCGACCGTGCTGTCGATTGCCGGCATCGAAATTCCTGCACACATGCAAGGTCAAGCGTTTCTCGGCACCGCTCAAGCCTCGAAGCCTCGCGAATACGTCTACGGGGCGCGTGATCGGATGGATGAGCGTGTCGACCTGATCCGCTCCGTGCGCGATCGACGATTCAAGTACCTCCGCAACTACCAATGGTGGAAGCCTTATGCGCAAAACATCGGCTACATGAACGAGATGCCGACGATGCAAGAATGGCGTAGGCTCGCTACGGAAGGAAAGCTCACCGGCGCACAGACGCTCTTCATGTCGCCGGAAAAGCCTCGCGAAGAACTCTACGACTGTGCGGCCGATCCGTATGAAATCAATAATCTCGCCAAAGATCCTACGCATCAGGAAACGCTCGCTCGCTTGCGCAGCGCCCACGAACGCTGGATCGACGAAATCCACGATCTCGGATTTCTCCCTGAGACTTCTCTGCTCACGTTTCAGCGGCAAGGCTTGCGCTGGCGCGAGAACTCCGAGATGCATAACGCCGCGCAACGCATTCATGCGCTTTGGAAAATTCAATTCGACCCTGAGTGGGCCCGCAAACACGACCCCAGCTCGATCATTCACGATCTGTTGGTCGTGCGCGCGGCTCGCGATCATGGTCCCGGACTTACGGCGCTGCGTATTCGTTCGGCCGAGTTTCTCGGTGGGCCTTGGAAAGAGTTGCCCAACGCCGGCGACATGCTGCTGCACGGGATTCGAGCGTCGGAACTTTCAGTAAGGATCGCCGCGGCTCAATCGCTTGTTGAAGTGCGCCGCACGGCCGATGGGACCATCGATGCCTCGACGCTCGCCCTGGTGCGCCCGATCTACGTCGAAGGACTTCGGAGCGACAACCCGGCCGTGCGCCATGCCGCCGTCTTGGCGGTCGATGCTGTCGGTGCGCAAGCCGTGGAATTCCTGACCGAGGTCAGCGCGATGCTCAAGATCGATCAAGACTACGCGGCCCGCGTCGGCGAATACATCGTCGCGACGCGAAAGGAGTAGCCTAGCGATTGCCGTAAGAAGTTCGATGCCGGTACCGACGGCATAACCGGGACAATCGGATCCGTTTGTTTATTTTTGCAAATCTCATGTGGTAAGCCGCGACGTAGGGTTGCTCGCGTCGAATCATTGCCGCGGGCTCTCAAGTCGCTTGCAGGAATAAGTCCATGTCTCAGGTCGCCGTCGCATCGCGCGTTGAACCTCGTTATGAAATCGATGGCGAACTCGCCGTAACGCTCATTATCGAGCCCGACGACTATCGCTCCGCGCCGATCGAGGTGGAAGCGACGCTCATCAATCTATCGGCAAGCGGTGCGAAGCTAGCCGTGCCGACGGCGCTCGAGCAAGACAAGACGGTGCGCATCAAGCTCGTCGTCGATCGACTCGGTCTAAGCTTTTATTTGTCGGCGCGTGTTTGCTGGGCGGCACCGGAAGGGGAAAGTTCCAGCATCGTCGGCTGTCAGCTTTCGCCGAATATCCCGGAAGGAATTCTGCAGCACATCGCCCAAGGAGGCCGGCTCAACCGTCGCGATCAAGATCGTCGCGCGACGTCGATGCAGGTGGGAATCGCTCGCGGCGGCATCCGACTTTGGTCGCGTGAAAAAGCGGTGATTCGAAACTATGCCGCCGGCGGCGTCTGCTTGGAAATGACGAAGTCGGCTCAGCTCGCCGAAGTGCTCCGTCTTCGCTTTGCGATGGATGAACTCGAAGGGGTCGACGTCGTCGTCCGTTGGGTCATCCAACAGGAAGACCGGTTTCTCATGGGCTGCGAATACCAAAACGCAACCAGCTTCGCTCGCCTGCAAGCGGTCTTCAATTAACGGCTGCGTTTAATTCGCCGCCGACAACCGAAGCACGCAATACACGAGATACTCCGGCACTTTGATTTCGAGAACGTCGCCGCTGCGCTTCGTCTCTACGACGCGCGGCTCGCTCCATTCCGGCGAGTGCGCCGTCACTTTGCCGATCTGCGTATCCGGCGGAACGACGAACCGCAACGTCGCCGGCTTCGCAGCGATCGGCTTCTCGTCCATCGCTCCTTGACCGGTCTTGTTCTTTACCAAGTCGGGCTCGGTACGGTCGTAGTTGACGAGATGCAACGTCAACTCGCCGCCTGCTCCCGTCTTGCCGAACGAACGATTCGCCGACAGCCGCACCGTCCAGGGTGCATCGAGCTGCGTTCGCTTCTGCGGCAGCACTGCCGACAACTTGGCGGCATCGATTTTCGTCGGATCGATTACCGCCGAGTACCCGTTCAAAGCCGCGGCCGGAAGATCGTCGGTTCGCACGTCGAATAAAACGTGATCGTCGAGCAACTGCGCGCCGATCTGCTTGAACTTCTCGACCGCCGCGACATCACCCGCGTGGACATGCGTGCGAGGATATAGCAGCGCCACCTCGGCATGCGAGCCGCTGCCGCGAAAGACGTCGTCGAGCTCGCGAATGAAGTTGTAATAGCGCACGATCACCTCGCGCGCCTCCGGTTCCGTAAAGCGAGTGTAAAAGCCCATCGGTGCGCCACCGTTTGCGGCAAGCTCCGCGATCGTGACGCGAATCCGCGTATGCTCGTACTTGCCGAGCGTATAAGGTTTGTCTTGGAGAGCAGCCCGGATGTAACGGGCTTGCAGCGTTCCTTCGCCGAGGAAATGGGCTTTCAAATCGCTGTAGCAAGCGGCACCACCGGTGCTATACCAGGTGTAGTCTTCGTTGCGACCCCAAAGATCGCCCGGCAGCAAACAGCGCTCATCGCCGTTGATTTGCGAAAAGTTTCCGAGATGGTTCCACTGCGCAGCCATTAGATCGTATTTGAGCGATCGCCCGTGCTCGATGAACACTTCGTCGAACGCGCGCTTGTTGCCGATCTGCGAGAACGCGAGCATCTCACGCCGGAGCGGCGTCGACTCTTCGGGCTTATGCCAACTCACGATCTCCTCGAACTTATGCCCCTTCAGATCGGCGATAGCGAACTTCTCACGCAATTGGTCGGCGTTGTAGCGCTCGGTAAGATGTTGCTTGAAGCCGGCGACGCAATGCCGACAGTGACAATCGTGGCGATAGAAATAGTTGGCGACGAAGCCGTCGACCCCTTGCTTGATGCCGTAGCGTACCCACGCCTTGAGCACGGCCCGCCAGTCGGGATTGTTCAAGCAAGCCCAATACTCTTTCATGCCGCCTATGGAGTAGCTGTTGTTTGCGATGAGCTTTCCGTCTTTATCGACTTCGAGCATCGAGAGCAGATCGGTCGTCGGCTTAGGACCGAGTTCCTTTTCGTCCCACAGGTCACGATAGAACTTGAAGAAGCCACGCGGTCCTTCCGGACCATCGGGATCGCCGACGAGGAACTTCACGTTCATGTGGCCGATTACTTTGACGTTCTTTGCGTGCAACTCCTTATTCTTCTCGGCGAACCAGGCACCGCATTCCTTCAAACCCTGCACCGGGAGATGGGCCGGATAGCCGTTGTATTGCGGTGTGTGCGCGAGCGACCAGAAGTGTGCGCCGTAGAAACCAAATTGCGCCAGATCCGGCTTGGCATCCGCGATAAACGGCATGTAGCGAGGGTCGGCATACTCGGCCCAATGCCCGACCATCCGCGTGAATTCGTGCCGTGGCGCGGGCTTGCGCGGTGCAGGAGCCGTATTCGTTGCGGTCGCCACGGCCGGTTCGGCAGAGATGGCCGATTGCGATGCCTGCGCGGCGAGCACGAGCACACAGGCCCAAACGAGAACTTTTAGCGGCGATTTCATGGGCGGGGCTCCGATGTCAAATGGAGGAGCAAGCGGGCAGACAAGAGGGGCGAGCGACGGCGTGCTACGAGCGTCGATCGTACCGCAAGCCGGTCGACGATGCGCATTATATATAGTTCGAAATACCGACGAACTGCACGCTCCGGTGTTTGGCTGTTTTGCCGATTTCGAGTATGATAAAAGCCCACGAACCAAGGCTCCTTCGCGAGCCTCCCGCCCAGGAATCCGCCCACTTGCCATCCCTTTTTCATACCTGCGCGCACAGCCAATCAGGCTGCGTCGCGCGTAGCCGACGCCCCGTGGCTTCCGTTAGGTGCTCCAAGTCAATGCTTGGTTTGTCGATCTTGTTCTTTTCGGCGGTCGTATTTCCCAACGTCACCGCGGCCGCTTCGCCAAACGTGCCATCGCACGTCCCCTCGTTCGCACAAGAGATCGTGCCGACTTTCTACAAGCTCGGCTGCAACGCCGGCGAGTGCCATGGCTCGTTTTCCGGCAAAGGAAACTTCCGCCTTTCGCTGTTCGCGGCCGACGCCGAGGCCGACCACTTATCGATCCACGACGCTTTCGACCGACGCATCGATCGCCAATCTCCGGCCGATAGCTTGCTGCTGAAAAAACCAACCATGGGCATGCCGCACGGCGGCGGCCTCCGGCTTCGCAAGGATAGCCCTGAGTACGCATTGTTGCTTAAGTGGATCGAAGCCGGTGCGAAGACCGATCACACGACCGCGCCGCGCGTCACGGCGGTCGAAGTCGATCCGCCCGTCCTCGAAGTTGCCGTCGGGACGAAGAGCGCGCCGCTACGCGTCACGGCCCGCTTCAGCGACGGCACCCGGCGTGACGTTTCCTCGTTTGCACGATTTGAATCGCTCGACGCCAGCCTTGCCGAAACCGACGGCGCCGTGATCTCGACGCGCCGCCCCGGCGACACGCACATCCTCGCACACTACGCCGGTCAGATCGGCTACGCAAACGTCCTCGCTCCGGTAGCCGAGAAGCCGACGAAGTTCCCTGCGGAAACTCTGACGGACTCCGTCGATCGACTGATCGTCGATAAGTTACGTCGGCTCCATGTCGTGCCGGCCGATCTTTGTTCCGACAACGATTTCCTGCGTCGCGTTTATCTCGACGTCGTCGGTCGCTTGCCGTCTCCCGACGAGGTGCGCCGTTTTACGTCCGACAAGTCGCCGAACAAGCGGAGCGCGGAGATCGATCGTCTGCTCGTCGATCCGCTGCATGCCGCCGTTTGGGCGAACAAGATGTGCGATGCGATGGGTGCCGACAATCGCACGATGTACGACCAGTCGGTGTATCGCATCTACGACTGGATGCGAAATCGCTTCGAACGCAACATCGGCTGGGACCAGATCGTTCGCGGCGCGTTGACCGGTTCGATCGCCGATGACCGCACGCTCGCGCAACTCGAAAAAGAACACGAGCGCATCAAGCTGGCACGCGAAGCACAAGCCGCTGCGAATGCCGAGGCCAAAAAGACCGGGAAGAAAGTCGAGCCGACGGTCGTGCATCTCACCGACAAGCCGTGGCGGTCGGAAATGGCGCTGCGCAACACGCTCGAAGACTTTTCGTACAACTTAAAGTTTCGCGTGCAGGCAGGCCCGCGCAAGGGACAAATGGACGCGCGGCCTCTGTCGCAGCATGTCGCGACGGCGTTTCTCGGCGTTCGGCTCGAATGCGCCGAGTGCCACAAGCATCCGCACGACCGTTGGTCGCAACAAGATTTCTTCAGCTTTACTGCGGCGTTCTCCTATTTGAAGCGCGGCGTCTCGCCCGAGATGACGGCGAAGAAGCTGACGTTTATCAACGGCGTCTTCGTAACCGATGTGCCGGAAGAAACCTTTCTCGATCCCAAGACCGGCGAGCCTTTGCCGCCGCGTGCTTTGGGTGGACCCGTGATTCAGACTAAAGCCGGCGTCGATCCACGGCTTGAGATCTGGAAGTGGATGGTCGCTCCGGAGAATCCGTATTTCGCTCGCGCGATGGTCAACCGCGTGTGGGCTCATTACTTCGGCCGTGGTTTGATCGAACCGGTCGATGCCTTGTCCGAAGCGAATCCGCCGTCGCATCCGGAAGTGATGGATGCACTCGTCGCAGACTTCCGCAACAGCGGCTACGACCTGCGCCGCCTCCATCGTCGCATCTTGAACACACGTAGTTATCAGCGCGATTGGATGACGAACGCTTCGAATGCCGATGAAGAGCGCAACTACTCGCATCGCGTGCTGCGCCGCATGCCGGCCGAATTCGTACTCGATGCTCTCGCCGACGTCACCGGCACTCCGATCAAGCTCGACATCACGATCTACGGCGGTCCCGGCGACGACCGAACCGTCGAACGCGCGATCGATATGCCGCTCAGTCGTCCGCGCGGCGACGACAGCTATGTGCTGAAGATCTTCGACAAACCGCTTCGCACGCAAAGCTGCGATTGCGAACGCTCCAGCGGCCCGAACCTGAGCCAAGCGTTGTTTCTTTACAACGACACGGCCCTGACGAAGAAGATCGCCGACCCGGCTGGTCGCCTCGCGAAGCTACTCAAAGCAACTCCCGACGACGACCGCCTGCTCGACGAGCTTTACTTGCTGACACTCGCTCGTCTGCCGAACGACGCCGAACGAACTCGTTCGCGCGAGCATTTGAAGTCGGCTTCGAGTCGCACGCTCGGTTTCGAAGACTTGTTCTGGTCGCTCCTCAATCGGCGTGAGTTCTTGATCATTCACTAATAGCGCCTCGGTTGGTTCCGTTTTTCGCACGCTAGGTTTCTCGTTATGAACGTCTCCCACGGTTGCCGCGGCTTTACCCGTCGCGACATGTTGCAATTCGGCGGACTCGGCCTCTCCGCCCTCACGCTGCCGGCAATCTTGCGTAATGAGGCGCTGTTGCGAGCCGAGCAAGTCGCCAAGGCAAGCAAAGCGAAGAACGTCATCTTCATTTGGCAACAAGGGGGTCCGCCGCATCAAGACACTTGGGACATGAAGCCCGACGCACCGGCTGAAATTCGCGGCGAGTTCAAGCAGATCGCCACCGACTTGCCCGGCTATCATGTTTGCGAGCTGATGCCCGAGCTATCCAAGCGCATTCATAAGCTGACCGTTCTGCGCGGCGTCAACCATCACATTCCCGATCACAATCCGGCGAGCATGTTCATGCTCGGCTCCGGCAACGCCCCGAGCACGGCCCACAAGTACCCGACGTGGTCGGCCGTGGTGAAGCGTGAGATGCCGGAAATCACCGGCCTGCCGACTTCCGTTGCCATTCCGGTCGAGCCGAGCGAAGGGCCGGGGGCCGGCTTCCTCGGGTCCGCTTGGCAATCGTTCGCGATCCAGGCCGACCCGAGCGATAAGGAATTCAAAGCCCGCTCGATGTCGCTCCCGCCGGGCATCGACCGCGATCGTTTCGAAGTTCGCCGCAAATTGTTGATCGACACCGAGAAGTCTTTCGATCGCATGACGCAACGGCCCGATTTGCTGCGCGGCTACGACAAGTTCTACGAAGACGCGCATCAGATCATCCTCTCGCCGCGCACGAGTGCCGCGTTCCGCATGGACGAAGAATCGGAAAAACGACGCGACCGCTTCGGCCGCAACAAGCTGGGACAACGCCTCCTTCTCGCGCGCCGCTTGGTGCAAGCCGGCGTCCGCTTCGTCACGATCAACGAACCGGTCGGCTGGGACACGCACGCCGACAACTTCAAAAAGCTGCGCACGAACTTGCCTGTCGTCGATACGGCGGTCAGCGCGCTCGTCGACGATCTCGCGGAACACGGCATGCTCGACGATACGCTGGTGATGATGTTCGGCGAGTTCGGACGGACGCCGAAGATCAACGCTCAGTCCGGCCGCGACCATTGGGCCAAGGCGATGAGCATCATTCTCGCCGGCGGCGGCGTGCCTGGTGGGCTCGTCTACGGCAAGACCGACCGGGAAGGGGCTCTCGTCACCGACGCCAGCCATTCTCCGGCCGACTTCGCCTGCACCATCTACACGCTGCTCGGCATCGACCCGCACAAGAAGTACGTCTCGTCGGGCCAACCGGTAAGCCTCGTCAACGGCGGCAGCCCAATCACGGCGATCTGCGGAGCGTAAAGCGATGATGCGCGGCGTCGGCATCTTCTGCGCCTGGGCGACTTTCGCGTTCGCGAACTTGCAGCCCGTTCGCGCCGAGTTGCCCACCGCGGTGCTGAACGTCGTATACCCTGCAGGCATCCAAGCCGGCACATCGACCTCCGTCGCGATCGAAGGCATCGCTCTCGAAGGAGTCACCGATCTTCGCTCGACCGCGCCGGGCTTCGTCGCCGTGAAAGACGTCGACGCGAAGCCCCCCGGCAATAAATTTACCATTACCGTCCCTGCTACGACGCCGCCGGGCATCTACGATCTTCGCGCCGTCACGCAACACGGTCTCAGCTCGCCGCGCTCGTTCTTGGTGAGTCGGCTCGTCGAACGACTCGAAGGAGAAGCCAACGACACGGCCGAAACGCCGAACGGCGCTTCTCAGAACATAATTCCCTTGAATTCGGTCGTCAGCGGCAAGATCGAAAAAGCCGGTGATGTCGATTGGTATCGCTTCAACGCAAAAGCCGGCGATCGGGTCGTCGTCGAATGTTGGGCCGAGCGAATCGATTCACAGCTTCGGCCGGTGATCGAAATCTACGATGCCCGAGGGACGCGACTTCAAGTCAATCGAGGCCTCAACGGCGGAGATGCCCTCGTCGACATGCGCATCCCCGCCGATGGTCTTTACGATGTCCGTCTGTACGACCTGGTCTTCTCGGGCGGCAACACCCATTTTTACCGGCTCGATTTCGATACCGAGCCGCGGCCCGAGTTCGCCCTCCCATGCGTCATGCGTCGCGGCGAAACGAAGCACGTTACGGTGTTAGGCCGGAATTTATCTTCTCCCTCGAAGTCGGCCGTTACGGCTTCGTCAACATCGCTCTCGACCACGATGCCGACGGCTCTCGACACGGTCGCAGTGAGTATCGTCGCCCCGTCCGAGCCGGACTCGTTCGTCGCGCTGCAGCAAATGCCGGCGCAGTTCGCCGTCGACTCGTTCGCCTACCATCATCCCGCCGGCCACGCCCCGCTCGCGATCGGTTGGACTGATGTCCCGGTCGTCGAAAACCTCGCCGGCCATGACAAGAAAAACCTCGCGCTCGATCTCGCAGCTCCCTGCGAAGTGAGCGCTCAGCTGGCCGCTGCCGTCGGTCGCCACTGGTATGCCGTGACGGCGAAGCGCGGCGAAGTGTTCTGGTTCGAGGCCTTCGGCCGCAGGATCGGCTCGCCGCTCGATCTTGATCTGACGATCTTCGCACCTGACGGCGAGCATGAAATCGCAAGCTTTCACGACGAACTTACCGATCTCGGCGGCTATCGCTTTTCGACGTCGCACGTCGATCCGGTCGGACGCTTCGTCGCTCCGGCCGATGGTCGCTATTTGATCTTAATTCGCAATCTCATCGGCGGCTCGTTCGACGATCCTCGACGTATCTATCGGCTCGGTGTGCGTCGTGAAGAGCCCGACTTCGCGTTGGCCGTCGTCTCGCACAGAATCGACCAACCCGCCGGTTGCAACATCATGCGCGGCGGACGAGAGTGGCTCGAAGTGGTCGCGCTCCGTCGTCGCGGCGCGACCGGGCCGATTCGTGTCTCCGTCGATGGATTGCCGCCGGGCGTCGAGTGTGCCGAAGCCTGGATCGGGCCTCAACAAGATCGAGCGCCGCTCGTCTTCACCGCCTCGAGCGAGAGTCCGACATTCGCCGGCGCGATCCAAGTCGTCGGACATTACGAACAAGACGGAGTCTCGATCGTGCGGCCTGCTCGCGCCGGAACGATGATCGCGCCGAATCGACCGCTACCGTCGGGCCGTCTCGCGCAAGAGATTCCGCTCACCGTGGCCGGCGATATCCCGTTCACGCTCGTCGCGGCTCCCAAGTCCGTCGCGATCGATCAAGAGGGAGTGCTCGACGTTAATATCTCGCTCGAATCGCGCGGCGAACGCCCGACCGCTCCCGTTCGACTCACGGCTGTCGGCTTGCCGCAAGGGGTCTTCGCGGAGCCGATCGTCCTTGCGTCGGAGAACGCTCAAGGTTGGATGAGCTTCGTGTTCCCCGCTTCCGTACCGACCGGCAAATACACATTCGCGATCTCGGCCGAAGTCGAAGCGGCGATCGCGTTGAATCCGAAAGCCAAGCCGACGAAATCGACCCTCACGCTCGTCAGCAATCCGATCACGGTCTTGGTGAAGCCGGCCCGCGTCGTACTCTCGCTCGATCCTTCATCGCCGACGAAAATCGGTCGGGGCAAGATCGTGCAGTTGAAGTTCACGGCGAAGCGCGTCAACGGCTTTATCGGCAAGGTTCACGTCGATCTCGACGCCCCCGGCGGAGTTACGGGCGTGCGAGGGCGCGGCGTTACGCTCATCGGCCAACAAGAGACCGGGTCGTTGCAAGTGATCGCTACGGATAACGCCCCGCTCGGAAAACAGTCGCTCTTACGCCTCGATGGCCTGGGCACGCTCGAAGATCAACCGATCTATCGCGCCGGCAAGCCGATCGAATTGGAGATCGTCGAATGATCTTCCGAATCGATCGCTTATGGAATCTACGTTTCTACTGCTCGTTCGTTGCCATACTTGCGTCGAGTACTTGTTCGCAAGCCGACTCGCATGTCAGCGTCTCGTTCAACACGGATGTCGTGCCGCTCTTGACGAAGCTGGGTTGCAACGGCGGCGGCTGCCACGGCAAGGCGACCGGCCAAAACGGCTTCAAGCTTTCGCTGCTCGGGTTCGAGCCCGACTTAGACTACGATGCGATCGTGCGTGAAGCGCGCGGCCGGCGTTGGTTTCCGGGAAGTGCGAGTCGTTCGCTGCTCTTGCTGAAAGCGACCGGCATCTCCCCGCATGGGGGCGGCGTGCGATTGAATCAAGATTCGGAAGATTATCGCACGTTGCTCACCTGGCTGGAGCAAGGTGCCCAGCCGAGTCGTTCCCACGAACCGACGCTCGAACGCATTTCGGTCTCACCGACGACCCACGTCTTCGATGCGAAGCGCGAACCGCAACCGCTCCGCGTTACGGCCGCCTTCTCCGACGGCTCGACGCGCGATGTGACGAGTCGAGCGGTGTATCAATCGAACGAACCGGAACTGGCCGAGGTAAGTGAAGCCGGCGTCGTGCAAACGAGCAAGCGGGGCGGCTCGTTCGCGGTGATGGTGCGATTCTGCGAACAAATCGCGGTTTTTCACGGAACCGTTCCGCTCACGGAATCCACCGCCGAGACTTCCGCGCAGCTCGCCGCCTGGGATCGCAACGTCGCCCGTTCGTTCGTCGATCGTCATCTGGCGGCGCAATGGAAGCGGCTCGGCATCGTTCCGTCCGAGCCGGCCGACGATCGCGAATTCATCCGACGCGTTTCGATCGACATCTGCGGCACGCTGCCGACGCCGGCCGAACTCGCCGAGTACGTCTCCGATGCGCGCAGCGATAAACGCGCGAGGCTCGTCGATCGACTATTGGAGCGACCTCAATATGCGAGCAACTTCGCGTTGAAGTGGGCCGATATCCTTCGCAATCGAGGAGCCGGCTACAGCACGCGTTATCAGCGTTTGGGCACCACGCTCTTCTCGGGCTGGATTCGCGATAGCTTCGCCGCGAACGTCCCCTACGACCGATTCGTCGCCTCGATCGTCACCGCTTCGGGAAGCCAAGAAGCGAATCCGCCGGCCATTTGGTATCGCACCGTGCGGACCAACTCCGATTATGTCGAATCGGTAGCGCAAGCGTTTCTCGGCATCCGAATTCAATGTGCGCAGTGCCATCATCATCCGGCCGAGCGTTGGAGCCAGGCCGATTACTACCAACTCGCGGCGGTGTTCGCTCGCGTCGGTCGCAAGGGGGGCTATGCCGATGCCGAAGTGCCGACCGATGAAACGATCTATCTGGCGGACGAGGGAGAAGTCTTTCATCCGCGCACCGGAAAACGGATGACGCCGCGTCCGCCGGGCGGTGCCGAATTCACGCTCGATCGTTTCGACGATCCTCGGCAAAGCCTCGCCGACTGGATGGCCTCGCCGGAGAACCCGTACGTGGCACGAACGATGGTCAACCGCATGTGGGGTCATTTTTTCAACCGCGGGATCATTCATCCGATCGACGACGCTCGCAGCACCAACCCGCCGAGCAATCCCGAGCTGATCGACGCTCTCGCGCATGATTTCATCGCTCACAAATACGATATCAAGCACCTCATTCGCACGATCTGCAACTCGGCGGCTTACGGAATCAGCTCCGTTCCCAACGGCACGAATCGCGATGATGCGCAGAACTATGCGCGCTACTATCCGCGGCGCATGCAAGCGGAAGTGCTGCTCGACGCGTTATCGCAAGTGCTCGACGCGCCGACGAAATTCCGTGCCGCCGGGGGAGAGTTTCCGGCCGGCACCCGCGCGATCGATCTACCCGACGAAGCGGTCCCGAACCACTTCCTCGACGTCTTCGGCCGCCCGGCACGCAACTCGGCTTGCGAGTGCGAGCGTGTCGATTCGCCGGCCTTGGGCCAAACGCTCGAGCTCGTCAACTCGGCGGAGCTACAGACGAAACTAACGACCGAGAAGGGCTATGTCGCGCAGTTGGCGGCAAACTCACGGCCGAACGCCGAGAATGTCGAGGAAGTATTCATCCGCGTCCTCGCCCGCCCCCCTCGCGATAAAGAACGAGCCACGGCGTTGAAGTTTCTCGAATCGCAGAAAGATCGTAAGACCGCCTACGCTTCGTTGCTCTGGTCATTGATCGCTACGAACGAATTTTTGTTCAATCATTGAAGGATGCCCCGCATGTTCGGCATGCCGCACGATCGCAGACGCTTCTTAGAGCTCGGTGCCTCGGCCCTCGGGCTCGGCTTGGCCGACGTCTTCGCCGCACGCGCTCGAGCTGCGGAAGTCGCACCCGCCGGCGTTGCGAGTCCGGCAGGCAAGTCGCTGATCGTGTTCTGGACGAACGGCGGCATGAGCCAGCAAGATACTTACGACATGAAGCCGGACGCCCCGGCCGAATTTCGCGGTATTTATGCGCCGATCGCTACATCAGTGCCCGGCATGCAAATCACCGAGCGATTTCCACGGCAAGCGAAGCTCATGGACCGGCTCTCGCTCGTACGGAGCGTGAACCACCAGAACGGCATCCATGCGCCGAGCGCCCACTGGATGCAAACCGGATACTTCGGGCCGACACTCGCGCGCAGCGCGCCGCAGAAGCCGTCGTTCGGTTCGGTCATCGCGCGTTGCCGCGGAGCACGCGCGCCGCAGATGCCCGCTTATGTCGCCATTCCGAAGGCCGAAGCTTTCGGCTACCAAGGCTCCGTCTATCTCGGCGCAGCCTATCAACCGTTCGAGCTCGGCGCCGATCCCAACGCAAAGAACTTCGACGTGCCGAACCTCGCCCTGCCGAAGAACCTTCCGCTTGAAGTCGTGCAAGACCGTGGTCGCCTGCTGCGCGAGTTCGATACGCTTCGCCGCGATGTCGATCGCTCCGGTACGCTCGAAGCCTTGAACGGCTTCAAGGCGCAGGCCCTCGAGATGGTTACGGGCGATCGTGTTCGCGAGGCGTTCGATCTCACGCGCGAAGATCCGAAGCTCCGCGACCGTTACGGCAGGCACACGTACGGCCAAAGCGCTTTGCTTGCGCGGCGCCTCGTCGAAGCCGGCACGACCTGCGTGACGGTCAATACCGGCTATTGGGACCATCATGCCGATATCGTCAAAGGGCTCGAAGAGCAGTTGCTTCCGCTCGATGCCGCCATTGCTGCGCTCGTCGAAGACTTGGAAGCGCGCGGAATGCTGGATGAAGTCGTGATCCTTTGCGCCGGCGAATTCGGGCGTACTCCACTAATTAACGGACATGCCGGACGCGACCATTGGGCCAACTGTTTCTCGGTGATGCTCGGCGGCGGAGGCTTGCAGGGGGGACGAATCGTCGGTGCGAGCGAACCGCGGGGCGGCGAAGTAAGCGAGCGGCCCGTCTCGCCGCACGATCTTCTGGCGACGGTCTACCAAGCGCTCGACGTATCGCTCGCCACGCACTTCAACGACGTCACCGGCCGGCCGGTCAGCATCGTCGATGCCGGTCGTCCGATTCACGAGTTGTTTTAAGCGGCTCGTATCCCAACTCGGCGTTGCGTGCGAACCTCTTACACGGTTCCCTTGTCCCTCTCGCCGAAGCTCGACATAATGAGCCGTTTCGCGTCCGCCTTTCGGCCGCGCTTCTCGGAATCGAAAGCGGCAAGCGACTTGTGAAGCCCTACGTCTGGATGCTCATCGGTGCGGTCGCCTTTGCGAGCATGTCGGAACTCGCACACGCTTTGAGCGACGATTGTTCATGGCTGCTCGTCGCCTTTGCGCGTAGTTCCCTCGCGCTGGTGTTCACGACCGTGATCGCCCGTTCGCAAAAAACACCACTCGTGTTTTGGCGTCCCAAGACGCTTTGGCTGCGAAGCATATGCGGTAGCATAAGCTTGATCTGTTCGTTCTACGCGTTCAAACATCTACCGGCTTCCGACGTCATCGCCATTACGAACACGTTTCCCGTTTGGGTCGCGATTCTCTCTTGGCCGCTGCTCGGCGAGCGACCGAGCAGGGAGGTGTGGCTCGCCGTGATATGCGCCGTCTTAGGGTCGTTGCTGATCAATCAACCGCATCTTCAAACCGATCTCGCAACCGACGAACAAGGTGCCGGCCAGATCCGACTTGGAGCGTTTCGAATCGACGAACGTTTCCTTGGCGGCATCGCCGCGGCGATCAGTTCCGTGCTAAGCGCGGTCGTGGTCATCGGGCTCAACCTGCTGCACAAGATTCCTTCGCAAGCGATCGTTGTTCATTTCTCTTTGGTCGCTACGGTCTTCTGCTTGGCCGCCGCGCCGTGGCAATCGTCGTTCGCCGGCTCCCTAGCCGCGCTGCGATTGCCGACGCTGCTGCTTCTTACCGCGTTAGGGCTATGCGCCACCATCGGACAAATCTTCCTTACGAAAGCTTTTGCAGCCGGACCGGCGTCGAAAGTCGCCGTCGTGGCGCTGAGCCAAGTCGTGTTTTGCTATCTCTTCGAGCTCTCGTTTCTCGGCCGCGCCTTCCAATGGCTCTCGCTCTGCGGCATGATATTGATTATCGGACCCACGGCCTTGATGCTCTGGCGGCGAAAGTCGCGCGCGGCGCGAGCCGCCGCCGTCATTCCGGCCGAGGGTCTTGAATAAACATCTCTTTCCCGCTCGGGCCTTTCGTATGGATTCGCTGCAAGGACAACTCCTCGTCGCCTCGCCCGACCTGCGCGATCCGAATTTCTTTCACTCCGTCGTGCTGCTCGTCCGCCATAGTATCGATGGCGCGCTCGGTCTGGTGTTGAATCGACCGCTCGACGTTCGGTTGCAGCAAGTCTGGCATCAAGTGAGTGAAACGCCTTGCGAACGCGACGACCGAATCTTCCTCGGCGGCCCCTGCGAAGGCCCGCTGATGGCGCTTCATGAAGACCCGACCCTCGGCGATGCCGAGGCCGGCTCGGGCCTGTTCTTCTCGACCGACCGCGAGTACCTCGAACAACTCGCCAACGATCTCAAGCGCCGCGTCCGCTTCTTCGCAGGCTACGCCGGTTGGGGCGCGAACCAACTCGAAGCGGAACTCACCGAGCGATCGTGGATCCCGCTCGCGGTGAAACCGGCGCACATCTTCGAAGCCGAAGACGAACTCTGGGCCCGCGCGATGCGCGACGTAAGCGGCCGAAAAGTGCTCGACATCCTCGGCATCCGCGATGTGCCGCCGGATTTACGGGTGAATTGAGCTTCTCTGTCGTTGCCCCGCGCACTTCGGCGCCGCGATGGCGATTCAAGCTTCTGAAGAAGCTCCGTATGCTCGATATGCAAACTTCCGGATATGGCTCCGACACTTGCAGCACGCTTACGATGATTCGGCCGAGCCGCATGGTCGGGAATCACTTCACGTTAACGATGCATGCATCAAGCAGCTATTTCGCGTTCGACTGACCTATATACTTCTGATATTCGGCTTCGTTTCGTTTCCAAATCCAAGCGCCGAAGAAGTAGCCCCCGATCGGAAAGAGCAACAACCCGATCGGAATGTGGGTCCGCAGCAAACCCCATCCTTGAATGGCGCTCATCGCCACGGCCCAAGATAGTCCGGTGATGGGTCCCCACATCAACACGCCGAAGATCCAAATAAATCGGCTCCGCCCCTTGGCCTGAGTCGCCGCCCAACGTTCGGCTTGTTGTTTGTTCATCGTGATCGGAGTCGAAAATAAGTCTGGAACCGGGGGCTAACGCCCACCGGCTAATGTTGCCGCATATTAGCCGGTGGGCGTTAGCCCCC